>NZ_JBHSDI010000013.1:0-274309 GCF_042651045.1 Marinobacter lacisalsi | reverse complement strand
TAGTGCCTGAAGCGGGGCATGGGACGGGTCCTTGTCGGCCTGCGATGAGTCAATGCTACCAAACCCGGAGCGAGGTTTTCGGGACTTTTTCTACAGCCTCAACGCGTAACTTTGCGGCAATTTTGGAGCCGCCCAGGGATGGAGAAATTGTCCGGCAACAGCGGCTGGCTATATTTTACCTGGCCACGCTCCGAAAAACGCGATCTTGAGTGCCGTCTGCGTTTTCCCATCGAAGCGACACAAAATAAGCGTTCTGCCGGACACTAAGTGGAATAGAGGCCAATAGGTGGTAGCTTTCGCCCGGTCCTAGTATTCGGTAAGGTGTTTTTTGTTCATAGTCGTTCGGCACAAGCGGATTGTGCTCATTATCTTGCTCTAGGCCGAAGTAGATGTTCTTGGCTTCTGCTGCACCCTGATTGGTTATTATGAATTTTTGGGCGTTTCTGTCTTTTACCATCCGCACCGACAAAACAGCTTTCAGCGCATCACGATCCCGCTTTTCGTATTCAGCAAGTTCCCGTTCACTGAGTTTGGCATGAATTTTCTCGAGCTCAACAAGCTGATCATGGTTTCTCTTAGAGCGGTGAAGCGAATAGAAAGAGACCACCACAGCGAGTATAGATACGAGTGAGCTGATAATCTCGAATTTTGTCAAACTGCCTCCTCAAATATAATGCCAGTGCAAACCGCTAGGCTTGAGCTCCTTGTTAACTTCTGATTTCTAATAGTTCGTAAAAAATAGAAGATTCATTAGTTAAAGGATTTTCCGTTTCAGTGACCTGACAATAAAGGGTTACTTCTTGCTCAAGGTGCAGCTTACTAACAGCTGGCAGTAGGCGCTTTGGATAAAGTATCTTTATGAGATTTCCTTCCGCCGATCTTAAGTCAATCCGTTCACGCTTGCTCAGCAACTCTACTTTTCCGTAAATAACAACCCGTTCTTCTTCTATGATCTTAGTAACCTCAAGTGCAGCTGTTACTGAATCAAGAACATCTTTACTCCCTTCCCAATATCGAACTTTCTCTCCCGAGAATTTCCATGTAAATTCAGCTTCAGCATCATGGGATCTAATAATCCTTAAAAAGTTACGCAAACTTCTAGCGCCTAGTGGTCCTAACTCATTAACTGACTTAAGAAATTCTGCACCTTCTCCTCCGGAATCAAGAACGGAAAATACGCGCTCGATTGCTCCTTTACTTAAGCCATCATCTAATAAGTCTCTTTCAGCGGCTGCTGAAACAATAAACCTCGAAGATCCAGGCAAAAGCCCCTCAAGCCTTAGGTCTAAATCTTCGTATAAATGTCGTGGAACTCTTTTCCTATCAATACCACCTTGCGTTAGGCGAAGTGCCGCATAACCAATTGTTTTTCTAACTTCTTCGGTCAATTTCGATACAAATGCAAGAGGATCACTTCCAGCTCTAAGGTCTGGAGCGTTTATTCGGAAATCCAACATTTCAAATGCAGGACTCACTTTTGAAGTAAGTTCGATCTTTTCTAATTCTTCAATGTGGCTCTCAATCGAAGCAGCGGTCAGCTGATAAGCAAAGCTCCCTTCTTCTGCCTTTTGATTGGCCTCATCGAGAAGCCTTCTCGCCTCTTTCTTTTGTTGGCTAACCTTTTCACTCATGCCGCCACCGTTATCCGAGCAATCCCTTTCGGCTGCTCGTTCCTATTAAAGCCGAACCAGCCGCGCCAATAACTCCTCAATTGTTGATTTTCCATTACACAAAAATAAACATCCAAACCAAATCTATTTTTGACAGTTGGCTGATCTAAAAGTGCTCTGAGCAAGCCTTGTTCCTTGGGTGGTAATGCATTTATTTCCGCTTCAGATGAGAATACAACCAAGTCGATATCATTCGGGTCTACCTTCTTAGTCGTAAAAGAACCATCTAGCCACAACTCTACCGAAGCGCCCAATTCCGAAAGAAGCTTAGCGTAAGCCTCAAGATTAGCTATCAATTTCGCCCTCGTCCTCGAATCTGCAAAGTCTGTTAGAAAATGATTTCCAATCTCATCCAGCTCAAAGTCGTGCAGCCCGGGCTCTAATATTGGTTCTTCTTCCATGTCAAACTCTTATTTTAAGTTAACGCCGCCAATACGCGCAGCTTTGAAGTGTAGGCAGAGCCGCAACGAAAAAACTGTTGCTGTGCTTGGCCCGGTTAGATTTCTTATGGCACATCAAAGATCTGTTGCCAGTCACACGGACTACCATTCTTAAACTTCCCTTCCTCATTGGAGTCCCACGCGCCAATGAAGTCCTCGGTTTGGCCTTCGGTCATCGTTTCCACCAAGTTGAAGGGTCGTGGCATTTTCCGTTTTAAATAACCAAGTCGGTAGGCATCTTCGGAGTCGTGAAAGGCGAACCCTTTAATTTTAAATCCCGATAGCTGGGAAATGTACTCTGATCTGACCAAAAACGATGATGGGTCGGCATTCTTCGTAATTGATTGTTCAAGTAGCTCAGAGTTGAACTGCGCCAATTCTGAAAGCATAATCAGTAGCTCATAAAGGTCGTACTCGACGTCAAGAATCGAATCTCCACTGGCTGGCGCACGATATGAGATCACCTCTCTCTGGGCTTTTAATTGCTGTGTAAGTGCTTTTAGGCGCTTAGCCGTATCTTGATCAAACCTTCCAAGCCAATCAACAGCCAGATTGATAGCCCGTGAATGGGAGACTGAGATAAGTTCACCATCAGACCATTCAGCGGTGGGCAATGTGTATACAACCGCCCGCAACAAAGATAACGCTGCATAGTATTCGTAGTAAGGATTACCAATCCTAAGGCCTGTTTCCTCACTGTGTTCGAGCGCATTGGTTAGAACGGTAGCATTCAAAATCATCTTTGTCGCAAGATATGTACGACAAACCCATATAGAGTTTGCCTCGACGTCCCACGCCTTCGTCAAACCCGAGTATTGTGTCAGGACTTGACTTACCACCTTGGAAAGTTTCTTCTCAGGGCAGATATCAAAGAGTCGACGGTATGAATACCGCCATTCACGGTTTGCGTAATCCACTTCGTCTCCCAAGAAATCTAACAGCAAAGCTAAGCGGCGGCGCGGCAGGGACGTCCGTTGGACGGCCGACAGACCGGGAATGTACTTGAGCGATTTGTTAAAAATGGCTCAAGGCTGCAACCAGTCCTTATCGGGCCTCGCAAGCTGTCGTGCATTGTTATAGGCCATTTCCAAGGTTAAGCACGTTGATGCTCGGTAGAACGCACCGTGGTTTTCTACCACTAGTGCCAGATCGGCTACACCGGGGCTACCTATACACAGAGGCAACATCAACTGAACTCGACCGCGATAGTATTGGGGTATGGCCGTTTTATAGTTTCTTTTCACGCGCTCTTGGGCGTTGTCTATCGCACCTTTCAAAAAGGTTTGGAGGGGGTACTCATCCATTGAACGGTACGGCTCCGGAAATCGCTCCTTGTTATCGGCGATTACGTGCTCAACGTTAACCCTCAACTCCTTTCGAGGATCTAACACTAACACCGTAGGGTCGTCGAAATAGTGGGCCATTTCTGGCAATGCAGAAAAAGACGACAAGGCGTTGTCGCCTTTCCGTTTCCACGCCGTAAAATGCCACTGTACATCTGTATCCGGCATGTTGTTGGGTGTGCAATAACAAAATATGGGCTCTTGGGAAGAGGTAACAAGCCCAGTATTGAACACAAGAGCGCGGCCATCATCAGCGATTGCGATTTTGTCTTCTTCAGCCAGCCGCTTGTACGTGTATTTTATGTAGTTGTACAAAATTGGCTTTCGGTGATCAGCTTCAGAATGCTCGTACGCCCAGTCCTCGGGCTCTGCCATGGCAGCCAGGTCGTCAATGTGCTCATCAATCCTTGGCAGGAAAATTAGGTCGTGAAAGTTGTCTGGCCAATCTACATTTGACATACTATCTCCATGTCTATTCTTTATTTTTAACGCTGAGCGCTCCGGTGCCCTTGGCGTAGCGAAGCGAAGGCAAGGGCATCCGAGTGGCGCGTTTGGTTAACCATTGTCTCGCCTGGCCATAAGCTCTCGGCATCTTTGCCAAACGGGTTCAGGGCGAATTATCTTGGAGCAAACGCTCTCAATTTCCGAAACCAATCCCTCGATCTTTTCATTGAAGTGATCCCTTTCTGAAAAGGTGCCCCAAAATACGGATTCATGCTCATGCATTTCCTTGAGATGCCGCTCAAACTCCTCCTCCCCCATTTGCACACGCCCCTGACGCAACCAGTAGGTAGGAAGCATATTTGCGGAAACAAAAACCTCGTTCAGTGATTGCCTTAATTTTTCTAACGGTTCTGCGGCTTCCTTGCCGAACACGGCCATAAATCGATAGCGAAGCGCAAAAAGCTCTGCAAACACTTCTCTATGTTGTTCGTAGCGTTCGAAAACTATGTAGGCCCGGTTTAGCAATTCCGTCTGCTCGGGTGTTTCATTGGTATCGGCCTTTCGAGTTGAACCCTCTCCTGTATGAGAGAACGGGCTTCTGATAGACCGCAAGCGATCTCTGCAGTCATACACCAAAGTAAGGACTTCTTCTGCTAGCTCGTATTCGCGGCGGCCCTTCAATTGCCGCCGCCACTCGTTGACCCCGTATATAGCGGTAAATGACGCGACTATGAGTCCGATGTTTTCAAGCAAAAGAGCGATCTCCCTTTGATTGGCTAACAGCGATTAGATAGCGCGCTCTATGATTGCGAAAACTGAACCGCTCTGTGATTACGGGAAAAATAGCCACCTATCAAAAAATAATTTATAAACATCATTTAGATAGCACACCTTCCTAGTCCAGCACCGCGACCATCTGACGTCTATCTTTCCCCGCCCAATCACTAAATTTTTATTAATGTATCAAACCTACACCATTGGCCCCCGCCCCTCAAACACAAAAAAGCCCCGCGTCGCGGGGCCAACCTGAAGGCCGCCCAGTGACTAGCAACGCTGCAGGCTGTCCACCAGAGCCGCCATAAAACGTTCCCTTTCCGCTCATGGCACCCCGGTTATCGGCAATGACAGCCGGGGGATGGGCCCGCTGTGTGGCTGGTTGCAGCGCTTTGCACGGCGATCTTGTGTGGCCTTGACACGGTTTTTGCGTTTCTGGAAGAATCCCAGGCTTGCAGCAATAACAGCGGATTGTTAACAAGCTATCAGACAAGGAGCGTACCAATGACGACGGTAGCCGTAGACCGCTATGTCACCTCTGACTTCAACACTGCACCACTGGCTGCCCTGGCCAACCTGATGGGACTCAATGGTTTCGAACGACAGATCGCCGGCTCACCTGATCTGTTCTCTCCCATATTAAATGGCATTTCCGTCTACCGGCATATCGAGCATCATGGCCAGGAAAGAATCAGAAGTGGCGAAGCGTGAGCTTGCTGCGAGAGGCCTACTGGACTATCAAGACCTGTGACAGGCTGATTGTACTTGTGGCCTCGGGGCTTGCCGGATCGTTCCTGTATTTCGCGCTGCTGACCAGTATAAAGGGGAAATCCCTGGCAGCCACCCGCGCCAACTGGTTCTGTTGCACAGTGTGCAGCGCCTTTCTCCTGGCTATCAGTGCTAGCGTGGTCGCCCATTGGTTTGGTGCACGACCCTCACTCTGGCTCAGCGTTGCTATCTGGCCCATTTTCTTTTTGCCGCTGCAAGCGGGCTATTCCATTGCGCTAAAGCCAGAAGTCCAAGCCAGCCCATCAACGCTGGATGAGGAAAATCGATCATGACACGCACCACACTAGCGAAGCCTGCGCTGGTTGCCGCAGCAGCTCTCTGCTTTGCCGCCGCAGCCATAGCAGAAAGCACCGCATCCGCTGACAAACGCCTGGATCCCCTAGTGAGCACCTACCTGGATCTCTTGATGTGCGCCAACACCGCGTCTGAGTACCAGTCTGACCCAACTGCCGCCGAAACATACCGGGAGGCAGCGTTCACACTGAATGACGCTGCGAGCGATGCAGGCTGGCAACAAGCCGATTTCGATTCGGCGCTATTCTCCGCACAGAAACGTTATCAGCAGCTGGACCTGTCCGACACCGACACGCGCGAGTCCTGGCAGCTTCGCCATTTCTCGCGCGAGCACTGCCAGGACAGGTTATCGGCTGCCACCAGCTATCAATCCGGAGAGATGCCGATACCCTCTCCCTGAAGCTTAACCGACTAACACGATCTAGCCTGCCTCCAGGCTATCCACCAGCGCCGCCATAAACCGCGCCGCCTCTCCGCCGGTGGCTGCCCGATGGTCAAACGTCACCGACAGCGGCATGATCCGTCGTACAGCGGGCTTGCCCTTATGGGGCACCACTTTTTCCCGCAGTTTGCCGGCCCCCACGATGGCCACCTGGGGCGGGCTGACAATGGGGTTGGCGTACTGGCCGGTCATGGTGCCGAAGTTGGACAGGTTGATGGTGGCGCCCTGCATTTCCCTGGGGGGGATCTTGCGGGTGGCAACGGCTTCGCGGAGGTTTTCCAGGCCTTTGCGCAAGTCCTTCTGGGTGCGGTGGTTGACGTCCCTCAGTACCGGTACGAACAGACCTTCCGGGGTGTCCACGGCGATGCCTACATGGACTTCGTCCAGCAGGCGCCGGCTGAGGTTGTCGCCGTCGAACCAGCAGTTCAGGGCCGGGCTGGCCTCGCAGGCGTGGGCGATGGCCTGCACCAGGCGCATGGTGATGTCGGTGCCTTCCTTCCAGTCGTGGATATCGGCATCTTCAAAAATGGAGACGGGCACGACCTGGGCATGGGAAAGGGCCATATTCTTGGCCATGGTGCGCCGGGGGCCCCGCAGGCTTTCCGCTTCGCCAAGCTGTTTCTGGTGGCTGGCCTGGCGGTGGACGTCGTCGTTGGTGATCAGCCCGCCGGGGCCGCTGCCCTTGATGGCTTCCAGGCTGACGCCCAGGCGTTCCGCCAGCGCTCGCACCCCCGGCGTGGCCCGGTTGACCCTTGCCCGTTTGCTGGAGGCGGCGGCGCCGATGATGAACGGGTCTTCCCGGGCCCCTTGCTCACCCTTGTCGGAGCCCTTGAGTTCCCCTACCACGGTGCCGCTGTCATCGCCCTCCCCTTCAAAGGCCAGCAGGGGTTCGCCGGTGTGGATAATATCGCCGGCCTCTCCGAACAGCTTGGCAATCACCCCGGCCTCCGGCGACGGCACTTCCACAATGGCCTTGGCGGTTTCCACACTGACCAGGGTCTGGTCCACCTCAACGGCGTCCCCCACCTTGACGTGCCATTCCACGATTTCCGCCTCTGGCAGGCCTTCGCCCAGGTCGGGCAGCTTGAAATACCTCATAGCGAGATCACCTCCTCGACAGCCTGGACGATATCCTCGGTCTTTGGCAGGTAGTGGGCCTCGTTCCGGTAGTAGGGCATGACGGTGTCATAGCCGGTAACCCTGACAACCGGGGCCTGCAGATCCAGGAAGGCGCCCTCGGCGATGCTGGCGGCCACTTCCGCGCCGAAACCGCCATTGCGGCAGGCCTCATGTACGATCACGGCGCGGCCGGTCTTGGCCACGGAGCACAGCAGTGTCTCCCGGTCCAGGGGGCTGATGGTCGCCACATCGATGACTTCAGCCGATACACCCTGCTCCGCCAACCGGTCGGCGGCCTGCAGGGTTTCCATGATGGAGGCCCCCCAGCTGATCAGGGTGACGTCGTCGCCTTCCCGCAGGGTAAAGCAGGTATCCAGCGGCAGGGCATCACCGTTGTCCTTCACGGTCTGGGTGACGGCGCGGTAGATGCGCTTGGGCTCCAGGAAGATGACCGGGTCCGGATTGCGGATCGCCGCCAGCAGCAGGCCATAGGCCCGTTGCGGGGAGCTGGGAATCACTACCCTCAGGCCGGGGATATGGGCGAACAGGGCCTCGGTGCTTTCGCTGTGATGTTCCGGGGCGTGGATGCCGCCACCAAAGGGCGCCCGGTAGACAATGGGGCAATGCAGCCGGCCACGGGTGCGATTACGCATGCGGGCGGCGTGGCTGATGATCTGCTCCAGACCTGCGTAGATGAAACCCATGAACTGAAACTCCGCCACCGGTTTCAGCCCCTGGGTCGCCATGCCCACGGCAGCACCGGCGATCAGGGCCTCCGCCAGGGGCGTGTCCATCACGCGCTTGTAGCCGAAGCGCTCCTTCAACCCGACCGTGGCCCGGAAGACACCACCGTTGGTGGCGATGTCCTCGCCCAGGACTACCACGTTGTCATCATTGGCCATTTCCCGGGCCAGGGCCATGTTGACGGCTTCCACCAGGGTCACGTCACGGCTGACTTCGGTGCCGTCTTCATGATTGATGGCTTTCTCCACTGAGGCATTCATGACGCACCTCCCTGCCCGATCCGGGCCAGCCTTTCCCGCTGGCCGGCCAGGGCTGACGGCAGGGTTTCAAAAAGATAGTCGACCATGGCGGTCGGTGGTTCCGGGGACGTTTCCAGGTACACCCTGACCGCCTTGTCCACCATATCCCTGCAGTGGGACTGCAGGTGTTTCTCCTGTTTCGCGTCCCACAGACCGGCCTTGTGCAGGTAACTCTGGAAGCGTTTGACGCCATCCATTTCCCAGGCGGCCTTGAGTTCCCCGGCGCTGCGATAACGTGTGGCGTCATCAGCCGTGGTGTGGTCTCCCAGGCGGTAGGTAACCGCTTCAATGAGCGAGGCGCCCTTGCCACCGTGGGCCCGCTCCAGGGCGTTGTCGACGGCCTCACTCACGGCGAAGTAATCGTTACCATCGACAATATGCCCGGGCAGGCCGCCGCTGATGGCCTTCTGTGCGATGGTCTCACTGCCGGTTTGCAGGTTTCTGGGTGTGGATATGGCCCATTGGTTGTTGGCCACGACAAACACCACCGGCAGGTGCCAGGCTCCGGCCAGGTTAAGGCTCTCGAGGAAGTCGCCTTTCGAGGACGCTCCCTCACCCAGGGTAACCACCACCGCCCGTTTCTCGTCACGGATGCGCATGGCTGCCGCAATGCCCACGGCATGGCAGCACTGTGTCGCGATGGGCACGGCCACTGGCAGATCCTGCGGACACCGCTCCCAGCCCGAACTGCCCCGCTCGTCCCCGCCCCAGTAGAGCAGCAGATCAACAATGGTGACGCCGCGGATGAGCTGGGCGGCCTGATCCCGGTAATAGGGTACAAATACATCGTGGTGATCCATGCCCTGCCCCACGGCGGAGCCAATCACCTCATGACCCAGTACCGAAGGGTAGGTGCCGCACTTGCCGGTTCGTTGCAGGGCAATAATCTTCTGGTCCAGGGTGCGGGCGAGCACCATGTTGCGATAGGCGTCGAGTAGGCGCGCTTTGTCTGACGCGAATTCAGGCAGGGTATCCAGTGGCTGCCCCGCTTCATCCAGATAGCGGGCACTTACCACGGTAAAGTCGTGACGTTGTTTCATCCCCGTCTCCTCACACCGTAACGGGTCCGGCTTGTGGCCGGCGGGTTACGCTGACTGTTGGGTTGGTGGCCGGTGGATCACACCGGCACTCGTGGGGTACAGAATTAGCTGTACATCCATAGTTTCTAGTCGATGACGAAAGATTGATCAACAAAAACGAGACACAGTTCTCGCTACGAGATAGCAAATGAGACGTTATGTTCTAACGTCTTGTGTAAGGCAGGGAATGGCACCAAAATCGGCGGGCAGTAGGAAGCTACCTGCCACTCTGGTGCCTCGTCTGGGTAATTCGCTGACCTACTGAGCCACTGAGGGCCTTGAGAGCAAGGCGCGGTGACGAAGGTTTGGTGGTTCCAAATCGAGGCAGCGCAACGCGGCTATCAAGGCCCTCAGTGGCTCCCGAGGGGCGAGACGCTGAGGCCAGCGAATTACCCAGACGAGGCACTGACTCAACAGGACACAAGGACTAACATCCATGACCCGGATCGTATCCATTTTCGTTTCTTCCATAGCCCTTGCGCTTTTGTCACTGTCGACCCACGCGTTGGAGCTGGGAGATAGCCCGCTGGTACTGGTCGGAGACAACGGCCTGGAGGCCGTGGTTGCCCCCACCGCCGATGAAAAACAGGCACTGGTCAAGCTGACCGGCCTTGACCACCCCATGAATGGCGTCGTCATGCTGGCCGATGTGGAGCAGCGCGATAACGATGGCCGGGCCTACCGCGCCGAGGTGGATGGCAAGCAACGCTCGCTGGTGGTTTATGCCCAATCCTATTGGTCGCCCACGGATTACACCGCCTACGTTCCTGGCCAGCAGGAGCCTCACGCCATCAAGGCCGACGAAGAGGGCAGCGCCGGGATCAGCCTTGACGGGCTGGTGGCCGAATACGAGCAACAGATGAACGAGGGCATACAGGCCAGACTCGCCCGCTTCGACCGGGCCAAGGCCGTTCAGCGTCAACAAAGTGCTCTCGAGGCCATTGACGAGTCAGCCAGCAAGGTGTGTGACAGCCCGGTCTCCACCAGCGTGAACTGGGAAGCCTTGAACAATGACCAGCTCAACAATCTGAATATCGCCGGCTACTGCGGCCAGGTGGCGGCGGAAATGGAATACCTCTGCCTCAGCAACGACGGCTTCAAGGAACGGGTTAAGGAAGTCTCCGAAGTGGAGTGCGGTTTTGCGGACTCCCTGAACCTCAGCCGGGACGACCAGACCGTGGTCTTCCAGACCGAGGAAGACGCCAGCAATCAACGGGAGGCCATCAACGGCTTCCTGCAAACGCTGTGACAGTCCGTCAGCATTAACGGCCCTGACTGAAAGCCCGGTTCGTCCGGGCTTTTTTGTGCCTCATTCGCGGTCGTTCAGGGGCTCACCCGGGCTAACACCGTGGGTCTCTCCGAGAGCGGCAGCGACAGGATCACGCCTTCGTTGGAGGCGGGATAGACCCCGGTCAGGCGTGTGATATTGACCTGATGGGTAACCAGGACCACCGGCAGCCCCTCGTCCAGTGCGTTCACCCCGGCAATGGTCTCGCGGGTCTGCCGCTCGCCATCGCCCTGCCCCCCGTAGAATGAATTGAGTGGGGGCCATTCAGTCACTGGCCCAATGTCCATTTCTTCAGCGGTATGGCGGCAACGACACCACTGGCTGGAGTAGACACGGGCGGCATCGATACCCTGTTGTGCCAGCAGGCCATTCCAGGCGCGGGCCTGTTTGCGGCCCTGAGCATTCAGGTCACGCTGCGTGGAGCAGTCGCCCAGATCAAAGCTGGCCGGGTCGCCGGTGCCGGGGGCAAGGGCATGGCGCAGTATCAGTACGGCCTGCCCTTCCCGCAACGCCCGCCAGGCCTCCGTGTCATCCGCAACGGCCGGTTCCAGGGCCAAAGCGAGTGCCATCGCAAATGCCGTTACCAGCCACTTTCGTGTGCTCATGTCTGCTCTCCCCGACAGATTGCCTTAACAGTTTTACCACGGTGGGCTGTGAACGGATTACCGGGTACCATTACCGCTATCCACCGGGTCAATTCCCGCCATCCTCTGTATCGAGGCCAACACCATGCCAATATGGGTCGACGCCGACGCCTGCCCCGTCCCCATCCGGGAGATTCTGTGCCGTGCCGCCACCCGCTGGCAGATCGAGACCACCTTTATCGCCAACCATGTCATCAAGCTGCCGCCCAGCCCCTGGATCAAGGCCCGGCAGGTGCCCCAGGGTTTTGACGTGGCAGATAATGAGATCATGGCTCAGCTTTCCAAGGGTGATCTGGTCATTACCCAGGATATACCGCTGGCGGCGGAGGCCATTGAACAGGGAGCGGATGTCTTCAATCCCCGGGGGCAGGCATTCACCCGGGACAATATTCGCCAGCGGCTGGCCATGAGGAATTTCATGGAGGAAATGCGCAGTGCGGGGGAAATGACAGGCGGCCCGTCAGCCTTCAGCCAACAGGACCGCAAGGAGTTCGCCGATCAGCTGGACCGGTGGCTACAGAAGCATCACCGACGCTGACCGCGAAACATCGGGGGGATCTTGAACAACTAACTGTTCTCAATACGAAAGCCAACCACGAGACTGACCTGGTAGTGGCCCACCTTGCCATTTTCGATATGGCCGCGGGTTTCCGTCACCTCGAACCACTCCATATTGCGAATGCTCTTGGCACACTCGGCCAGTGCATTGTCGATGGCCTCTTCAATGCTGGTTCTTGAGGAGCCTACCACCTCGGTCTTCTTGTAAACGTGATGATCTGACATAGGGATTATCTCCTGTCGGTTTCCTCGTTGAACGTTGGATAACCTCGTCACTGGGTGACTTTCCCAGTATGGCACACCAGAAACCTTAGGCCTGGTGAGCCTGTCTTCAATGATCACCCCCGATTACGTCGACGTAACCGCACTGGTTCACCAGCGTGCCGGAATCTGCCGGGGCTCAGCCTCCCGTGCCCGCCACGCCCATCAGCAAGGTCAATGTCAGAATAAACAAACCCGCCACAACGGCAATCTTGAGTCCCTCTTTCAGTTCCTGCTCGAACATGGTTGCCTCCGTATCACCATCTGGACGATCCTGTACAGATGTCACTGTGCCATTGACTGACACCAGATTAATAGCATTGATTATTATTTGCAATTGAAAGCTCGCCGGATCCGCCGGAACCGATTACGGAGGAAACAACCATGCGACGACTTCGGATAATCTCCGCCACCCTGGTGCTTGGCATCATGCCCACGGCCCTGGCGTCTGCCGACACCTACACCTCCGACCAGGCGGATTTCCGGCTGGAAACGGTCGCCTCTGGCCTGGAACATCCCTGGGCTATCGCCTTTCTGCCCAACGGTGACAAACTGGTAACAGAGCGCGCCGGGCGGCTCCGGGTGATCCGGGACGGGCAATTGCTGGACGAGCCGGTCAGCGGTGTACCGGACGTGGCTGCCAGGGGACAGGGCGGCCTGCTGGATATCTTATTGCACCCGGATTTCGACAATAACCGGCTGTTGTTCCTCAGCTATGCCCATCGTAACGCACAAGGCATGACCACCCGGGTTGCCAGGGCGGAATACCAGGACGGGGCCCTGCAGGATCTTCGCGTTATCTTCGAGGCCCGGCCCCGCTCCGGGACTACCCGGCACTTTGCCGGCCGCATGGCAATACCGGCTGACGGCTATCTTTACGTAGCCGTGGGCGACCGGGGTGAGCGCGACAGGGCACAGGATATTGGCGATGACGCCGGCGGGGTGCACCGCATTACCATTGACGGTGAGGCACCGGAAGCCAACCCCTTCCACGATCAGGGCGGTTCCCGCACGCTGTTCACCCTGGGTAACCGGAATATCCAGGGCATGACCCTGCACCCCGACACCGGCGAGGTATGGAGCCATGAACACGGCCCGAGGGGCGGTGACGAGGTGAACGTCATAGAAGCGGGGACCAACTACGGCTGGCCTGTCATCACCTACGGCATCAACTACAGCGGAACCCCCATCACCGACCGGACCCACAAGGAGGACATGGCCCAGCCGTTGCACTACTGGGATCCGTCCATTGCCCCATCGGGCATGGCGTTCTATACCGGGGACGATTTCCCCCAGTGGCAGGGGGATCTGTTCGTGGGCGCCCTCAAGATGCAGAAACTCGTGCGCCTGGAACTGGATGGCCGGGACATCATCGGTGAGGAAGACCTGCTCACCAGTCTGGGCGAGCGCATTCGGGCGGTCAGCATGGGGCCGGACGGTCACCTGTGGTTACTGACCGATAGTGCCGACGGCCAGGTAGTGCGGATCACACCGGCAAAATGACGGGCCAGGGTCAGTGGGGATCGTTGGTCCTTTCCGTCTTCTCGAACTGGGGCACGTCGTCGGTGATGGTGAACCAGTCAGATTTGGAGCCGGTGAATACGTGAGAGTCGGGCCCCTTGCCCAGCGGCTCATTGATGACCCCCACCCTGAGCCTCATGATACCGGGGATAGCATCCAGCCGGCTGTAGAGCTGGCTGCCGCAGTTGCTGCAGAACGCACGGTACTTGCCGGGGCGTGACTCGTATTCACGGATGCAGTCCTCGCCGCCGGTAAAGCGGAAATGCATCTTCTGCACCGGAGCACTGGCGGAAAACGCGCTGCCATGAGCCCGCCGGCATTGACTGCAATGGCACAGGGTCAGCGGGCCGAGCGGGCCGTTGTATTCAAATGTTACTTCGCCACACAAACAGCGCCCCGTCAGCATTGAACCCAACCTCATGATTTTTCATACACATTGGTAAACTTTCCCGGGGGTATTCTAGCAATCTGCGGTCACCGCGGCAGCCTCTGCCCATACATTCCGTTACCAGCCGTCACAAAATTTCTTTATTTTCGCCACTCTGCTGCCATTTTTTAACGTTATGTATAGCCTCGGAACATAGTGCTGGAGAGGAAAATGAGCTATCGTTAATCCATCGCAGGATCCACGATCCTCCCCTGGATTTCAGGGAGGCTCGAACGTGTCCCGGAACCGGCCCGGGGCTCCCGATGACAATACGCCGGCGACGCAGCAAAACCAATAGAACGGAACCTTGTGGAATGCGGCAACTTCGATCGTTCAAAACCAACATGACCGTCCTTGTCCGCTCCCTGAGTGCCGGACTGATGACCACCGCACTACTTGCCATGCCGGTTACGGCCGCCGCCGAAGGCATTCAGGGGGAACCCCGGGTGTGGGGCAACCAGGTCCGGGGGTTTGCCCAGGACTCCTTCGACGATGCGAACGGTCTCAGTGTCGCCGCTGTTCCCCTGGACGGGCCCGGTATCGAGCAGTTCATCAATGCCGACACCATAATGAGCCCGGGCAGCATCATGAAGCTGCTCACAACCTACGCGGCCCTGGAGATTCTCGGGCCGAACTACCGCTGGACGACCCGTTTCTACACCGACGGTGACTTCGAAGGCGATACCCTGAAGGGTA
Source organism: Marinobacter lacisalsi (assembly GCF_042651045.1). NCBI lineage: Bacteria > Pseudomonadati > Pseudomonadota > Gammaproteobacteria > Pseudomonadales > Marinobacteraceae > Marinobacter > Marinobacter lacisalsi. Next base: position 259,477 of record NZ_JBHSDI010000013.1, on the reverse strand, counting down.
ACCTTTACGTCCACTTTGGCGGCGACCCCAAGCTGACCATCGAACGCCTGTGGGTGGTGATGCGCGAAATCCGGGCCATGGGAGTGAGCCGGATTGACGGTGATATCGTGCTGGATGGCCGGGTCTTTGCGCTGCCGGATGGCTTGCCACGTTTCCACGACAACGGCAACAACCCGCACCGGCCGTTCCTGGTGGAGCCCTCCCCGATACTGCTGAACATGAACCTGGTACACCTCCAGGTGCGCGCCGACGAGCGCGGGACCCAGGCCTGGGCGACACCGGCACTGCCTTCCGTCAACATCGACAACCGCATCACCGCCACCGAGGAAGGCCCCTGCCCGGGTCGCCGGCAGTTCAGCTGGGAGCCGGTCTTCGACAATCGCGGCAATGTCACACTGACTGTGGAGGGGGAGTTGCCCGCGGGCTGCCGCACCACCACCTACATGTCACTGCTGCCCCATGACCAGTACAGTGGCGAGATCATCCAGTCCCTGTGGCAGGAACTGGGAGGCACCATTACCGGCGGCTGGCGCCAGGGCGTGACCCCGTCCGGAAGCCGGCTGGTCACCAGTACCACGTCGCCAGACCTGGTCACCATGATCCGCGATATCAACAAGTGGAGCAGTAACGTCATGGCCCGGCAGTTACTGATTACCATTGGTGCCGAGAACCGGCACGCGGCCGACAACGACGACCGGGTGTCCGGTATTCGCGCCATCTATGACTGGCTGGAAGGCAAGGGCATCGACACCAAGGGCATGGTCATCGACAACGGCAGCGGGCTGTCTCGCCATGCCCGCATGACCGCTCGTCAACTGTCGTCCATTCTCACCAACGCCTGGTCCAGCCCCTACGGCTCCGACCTGATGACATCCATGCCGCTGACGGCCATGGACGGCACTATGGCCCGCCGGCTGCGTGACCTCGACATGGAAGGCATGGGCCGCATCAAGACCGGCTCATTGCAGGATGTACGCTCGGTGGCCGGCTTCACCCGGGACGACAACAACACCACCTGGGCGGTGGTGGGTATCATCAATCACTCCCCGGCCTGGAAAGGTCAATCCGTCCTCGACAAGGTGCTGTATTCATTGCACTCCAACCCGCCCACAGGCACCGCCCTGTCACGGGCCGACACCCAGTAACGCGATTGGCGTGTGACCCACAAAAAAGCCCCGGCCATGCCGGGGCTTTTTGCGTTCATGCGATTGGCTTATACGGTCAGGTAACCGCCATCCACATTCACGCAGGTGCCGGTCGTGTAGCTGGAAGCATCTGATACCAGGTACAACACGGTGCCGGCCATTTCATCCGGGGCCGCCATGCGATGCATGGGGATATGCTCAAGGGCACGGTCACGGATGCTGTCGTTGGATGTCAGGGCGCTGGCGAACTTGGTATCGGTCAGCCCCGGCAGCAACGCGTTGACGCGGATGTTATCCGGGCCCAGCTCACGGGCATAGGAACGGGTCATCGCAATGACCGCAGACTTGGTGATGGAGTAAATGCCCTGCATCATGCCCGGTGTCACGCCATTGACGGACGCCACGTTGACGACAGCGCCCTTGGTGCCCTTCTCTTTCATCAATTTGGCAGCCTCGGCGCACATGAAGAAGTAACCGCGAATGTTCACATCGACCGTCTTCTGGAATGCGCCGAGGTCAGTATCCTCAATCTTGCCGAAGTAGGGATTGGTGGCGGCATTGTTCACCAGGATGTCCAGTTTCCCATGCTGGTCACGGATGTGCTGCCAGATGGCCTCAATCTGCGACATTTCGCCGATATGACAGGCCACGGCTTCAGCGCTGCCGCCATTGTCACGAATGCTGCTGGCCACGGCCTCGCAACCGTCGATCTTGCGGCTGCTGACGATGACGTGGGCACCATTGTCTGCCAGCAGGCGGGCCACGCTCTCGCCAATACCCCGGCTGGCACCGGTCACCAATGCCACCTTGCCGTTGAGATCAAACAGGTTCTTTTTGCTCATTATGCGCTCCTGTATCCGTTATCCGATGGAGAATGCCCTGTCAGCGGAAGGTCACCAGTTCCGGATCTTCCGCTTCCAGGTGACTGTAGTTGTTGAATACCGCCAGGCTGCGGCGGGGTCCGGAATACAGCACCCGGGTAACGCTGGTGTTGGCAATTACCTCATTCAGGCCCAGGGCCTTGCGGTCACTGATTTCCAGCAATTGCTGCACAATGACCGCAATGGGCCCGCCGGAGGTGGACACGAACACGTCACCGCCGCCAGCCCAGTCGACCAGATCATCCAGGGCCTGCACCACCCTGGCCTTGAACTGTAGCCAGGTTTCCGGATACTCACTGTCGTATTCACCGCTGACCCAGCGCTGGACCGCCTGGGTAAAGGCCTTCTGGAACGTTTTTGCAGGATGGCCAGAGGCCTCCAGTTCGGCTTGCATCTGCGCCCGATCCGCCCACTCGGGCCGGAACCTGTGCACCACTGAGGCATGGTCGAATTCGTTGAAACCAGTCGCCACCTGCATGTCCGGAAAGGGTGCCCGGTACCCGCTGGCTATGGCTTCCACCGTTTCCCGGTGGCGCTGCATATCACCGCCGATTACCACATCCGGAGCAACACGGCCTGAGAGCCAGCGGCCCAGCACGCGGGCCTGTTGCCAGCCGGTATCCGAAAGCTGGTCATAATTATCGTCGCCAAAACTGGCCTGGCCATGACGGATCAGGTAGATATTGGCCATAAGTCAGCCTCCTGACAGACGTTTCATCCAGCGCCGGCTTTCCCGGTGCATTATGTAGTCAAAAGCCCGGGGCGCATGGCGCTTGAGCAGCCAGAGGCGTCGTTCACGCTGATGGGGCAGCACCCAGAAATCGCCCTGCTTCACGGCACGGGCAATGTCCCCGGCCACGTCCTCGGCGGTCACCGTGGACCGCTTCATCAGACCGTTGATGTTCTGCTGAATACCCGGCAGGTCCGAGCGCATGCCACTGGCCAGGTTGGTCTGGAAGAACGAGGGGCAGACACAGCAGACCTTGATGCCCGCATCACGCAGTTCCAGGCTCAAGGTTTCAGAAAGCGCGATCACGCCGGCCTTGGAAACGTTGTAACTGTCCATCATTGGCGCCAGCATCAGCCCGGCCATGGACGCCACATTCACGAACGTACCGGCGCCCTGACGTTTGAACAGCGGTGTGAACACCTTGCAACCACGCACAACGCCGAGCACGTTGATGTCGAGAATCCACTCCCAGTCGGTCATGGTGGTCTCTTCAATGGACCCCGCGGAGGCGACACCGGCGTTGTTCACCACGATGTCCACCCCGCCCCAGCGCTGCTCCAGTTCAGACCGCACTTGCTCCAGGTCCGTCACCCGGCGCACATCACAAGGCAGGTACAGGGCGTCACCGCCGGCCGCAGTGAGTTCCTCTTCAGTCACCTTGCCCGCTTCCGGGTTGATGTCGCCAACGCATACCTTTGCGCCCTCGCGGGCATAATGAAGCGCAAGCGCGCGACCGAGGCCGCTTGCGCCTCCGGTAATAAAGACTCTCTGGGTCATGGTTCGGGCTCCACCCTGTTTTTTTCGTAACGGATCAGTCTATGGGCCTGTAAAGTATTACGCGACTGAATTATTCTTATCATTCATCATAATCCGGATTTATCCAAAGGCGATACAGAGAACCATCCATGGCCTCCAACCGGCTCGATCTTAACCTTCTTCACGTCTTCGATACCATCTACCGGGAGGGCAGCCTGACACGGGCCGCACGGTCGCTCCATCTCACCCAGCCGGCGGTCAGCCATTCCCTTGCCCGCCTGCGGGACCATTTCGACGACCCGCTGTTTTCCCGCCAGGGTAATCGCATGGTGCCAACGCCCCTGGCGCGCCGGTTCGTGGAATCCATGCGCCCGGGGCTCAACCAGATCCACAGTGCGGTCAACCAGTTCCATGCCTTTGACCCCGCCAGTAACCGTAAGACCTTCGCCCTGGCCCTGCGTGATGTGCTGGAGTCCACCTTCCTGCCGCAACTGGTGACAAGGCTGAACGACTACCCGGAGATCGAGATCAACAGCCAGCGTATCGCGCGCCGTGATATGGAGAGCCTGCTGGCTGCCGGCAAACTGGACTTCGCCGTGGACGTGCTGCTACCCATCAGCGACCAGACCGCCAACGAGCAGCTCCGCAAGGATCGCCTGGTGGTCCTTGCCAGGAAGGGCCACCGGCTGGCGGGGGAGGAGCTGACCATGGAGAACTACCTGCAGGAACGCCATATCCTGGTCTCCTCCCGCACCGAGGGACCTGGCATCGAGGATTTCGAACTTTCCCGGCTGGGGCTGCAGCGACAGATCCGACTACGCTGCCAGCATTTCTATGCCGCCTGCCAGGTGGTGGAAACGTCGGACCTTCTGCTCACCATGCCGGAGGGCTACGCCCGGCAGATTGCCGCGCGCTCCGACACCTGCATACTGAATCCCCCGGAAGGCCTGCCCGACGTGGACATCCACCTCTACTGGCACCGGGCCTATGAGAAGGAACCGGCGTTGTTGTGGCTGAGGGAACTGTTCCACGCTGTAGCGGCTGAGCGCCAGGCATACGCCCCCTGATGACGGGAGCGCCCCGCACATAGTGCCGGTCAGCCGGTAAGATGGCGTAACGTGAACAGGCAGGCGTTACGGAGGGAAGTATCAGAGTGCGCCCACCAACCACAGGAATCCGGCAAAGCCCGCTCCGGTCAGCGCCAGGGCCAGCAACACAATAGCCAACCCCCACCAGACGGCGGCCCCGTCAGACACCCCGACATCATGGGCTCTGACCGTCCGATAGAAGGCCCAGGGGCCCAGCAGGAAGGCGCCAAATACGGCAAATACCAGCCCCAGGCAGACACCGCTGAACGTCCAGGTGGTCAGCACCGTGACCCGGTCACTGAGTTGGTCTGTCACCCCCTGGCGTTGCAGAAACCAGCGACAGAGCAGCCAGATCAGGCCATAGAGCACGCCGACGAAGAGTATGCCGCCAACCAGCGTCACCACACGATAGAACACAGGCTCTTCTCCACCTTATCCGATATCGGGAAAATGCGGCTCCGGCAGCGTTTCGAACCCGGGCCTGGCAAACAGGTAACCCTGAAAAAGCCGGATGCCGCGGCCTTTCAGCCAGGCATACTCTTCCACGGTCTCCACGCCCTCCGCCACAATGCGGCCACCCAGCTCCGTCATCATGGTGATAATACCGTTGACCACCGCCTGTTTGTTGGGTTTACGGTCGATATCGCGGATCAGACCCATGTCTATCTTGAGCAGGTCCGGCGGACTGGCCGTCATGATGTTAAAGCGGGAGAAGCCAGCGCCAAAATCATCAATGGCAGTACTGAAGCCCATACCCTGGTAAGCCTTGATGATGGATACCAGATGATCAATTGAAGACAGGTCCTCACCCTCGGTCAGCTCGAAAATAATCTTGCGGGTATCGAAGTTATAGGTCTGCGCTGCCGCCAGGGTGGTGCGGATGCAGTACTCTGCCTGGTAAACCGCGTTGGGCATGAAATTGATGCTGAGCATGGCATCCATACCCAGCTTTGCAGCCAGTTTGACGGCCTTTACCCGGCAGATCTGATCAAAGGAATAACGGTTCTGCTCGTTCACCCGGGACAGGATGCTCCACGCGCTTTCCCCCTGCAGCCCCCTGACCAGCGCCTCGTAGGCATAGACCGTGTTATCGGAAACATCAACGATAGGCTGGAAAGCGAAGGAGAACTGGAAATCCAGACCTTCACCACAGGCACACTGACCGCAATGGGTCTCATCGAACAAAACGTCGGGCCGTTGCACACCTGCTCCTTTGATTCAGAATATCGAGTATGACTTTCCCACTGGTTGTCACTATAGACACAGGGTGCACCTTCGTAAACGCACTGAAACACTGACGAATTCCAGCTGTGTGGCTACACTGTCTATCATCTCCCGCTTCCCATGGTGTCAGCATGGTGCCCGCATTGGCAGGGGGCGGTTGCAAACATCTGTAAATTCTCATTCAAGGAGTGGTTTCACTATGCCCCAGCCCCTGAGAATCGCTGTCATGCCCGGTGACGGGATCGGTCCGGAAGTGGTAACGGAAGCGGTTCACTGCCTGGAACTGCTCCGCGAGAAGCACCAGCTACCCATTGAATGGACCCGCTTCCCCTGGCCATCCCACGCCTGGCACGAACGGCACGGGGAGGTCATGCCGGAAGACGCCCTGTCACAGCTTGCACAGTACGATGCCATCCTGCTGGGGGCCCTGGGCGACCCGGGCCCAATGGACGATCCGGAGCGTTACCTGCTGCCTGACAGTGTGTCGTTGGCACCATTGCTGGACATGCGCAAGGGCTTCGACCAGTGGGTCTGTGAACGCCCCGCCCGCCTGTTGCCGGGGGCGCGCCAGTACCTGGCCGATGACCGGGCCCGGGATATCGACATGCTGGTCATCCGGGAAAACAGCGAGGGCGAATACGTGGGCCAGGGCGGTCGCCTGCGTCAGGGTACCGAACATGAAGTGGCTACGCAGATGGAAGTGTTCACCCGCCGGGGCGCCGAGCGGATTATCCGTTATGGCTTCGAGCAGGCCCGCCTGAGGGCCGACGCCCGCCGCCGTGACGGCAACAAACGGGACTTCCCGACACTCTCCGGCGAGCGCTGCGAAAGCCAGGTGTGTGTGGTGACCAAGCGCAACGCACTCCGATATTGGGGTGACATGTATACCGAAGTGTTCGAGCAGGTTGCCCGGGATTACCCCGATGTTGCCACCCACCATGAACTTATCGACGCCGCCTGTATGAAGTTCGTGCAGGCCCCGTGGGCTTTCGATGTGGTGGTCGCCAGCAACCTGCAGGGAGATATACTCACGGATCTGGCTGCCGTGCTTTCCGGTGGCATGGGGGTTGCGCCGTCCTGCAACCTGAACCCGGATAACCCCGACATGCCTTCCATGTTCGAACCCACCCACGGCAGCGCACCGGACATCGCCGGCCAGGGCATCGCCGATCCCACCGCCATGCTGTTCACCACCGCCAGGATGCTGGAATGGCTTGGGCGCCAGGATCCGCTGCTGGCCGAGGCCGGTCGCGAACTTTATGCCGCTGTTGCCGCCGACCTGGCGCAGAACGGCGGCACCCGCCGCGACACCCGCAATATTGGTGATTCGGTGCTCAATCGGTTGAAGTAGTTCAAGAACAATCGTGCAAGGGGTGACGTGTCCGTGGCAAAATCCGCGTGGCTTCCCCTGGCACGGCCCTGAGCACCCTGACCGGAGGAGCGTGGCTGACCACAGAATAAAGAGGTATTGATGAACAACCCTGTAGTGATCGGACTGACTGGCGGTATCGGCAGCGGAAAATCCACCGTGGCCAGGATGTTTGGTGATCTCGGTGTGCACTGGGTGGATGCGGATATCGTCGCCCGGGAAGTGGTGGAACCGGGCACGCCGGCCCTGGCGGAGATTGTCGGGCGTTTCGGCGACACCATCCTGCAGGATGACGGGGCCCTCGATCGTGCCGCCCTGCGAACGATCGTGTTCAGGGACGACAGTGAGCGGGAATGGCTGGAAGGCCTGCTGCACCCCACCATCAGGGACGAACTGGCCAGACAGCTGCAGCCCGAAGATTACCACCTGCCCTACGTATTGCTGGTCTCTCCCCTGCTGCTGGAGACGGATCAGCATACGCTGATACGCAAGGCCATCGTGGTTGACGTACCCGAAGAAACCCAGATCGAACGCACCATGGCCCGTGACAGCAATGACCGGGAGCAGGTGGAGCGGATCATTGCCGCGCAGATACCCCGAAAACACCGGATGGAACGCGCCGACTTCGTGATACACAATGATCGCCCACTGGATCAGGTCCAGGCTGAGGTAGAGAGACTGCACCAGCAACTACTGGACCTGACCCGGAGCTGAACGTTGATGGATCGCAGGCTCTCCTTTCCGACAAGCTGGCAGCAGGTCGCAGGCGTCATCCTGCTCGTTCTTGGAATCAGCACCTCCGCCAGAGCCGAAGCCCCCCTGACGCAATCACTGTCACCGGAGAACCTGCCACCGGAGTTCTTCACCTTCACGCCCGACGAATTCTGGCGGGAGCCGAAAGACTCCTACTGGATGGCATTTTCCAACTGGGTCATTCGTCAGGAACACACCCAGTCGCGTCGGGTGCAGGCGCTCGGGGCCTGGGCCGATCGAACCCTGTCGTGGAACGCCCGGGCCCTGCCTGACAACGCCAGCTATCTCCGGCTCGGATTCGCCGCCGAATCCGCCACCAGTGATCTGGCGGATTTTGACCCGGAAGTCCGCTTCAAGCTGGACCTGCCCACCGCGGAAGAAAAACTCCGGGTGGTGGTCGAAAGCGAGAGCGAAGACCTGATTCCCCTGGGCGAACGCAGGCGGGACCGACAACTCACCGATGACCAACGCTCGGACACCAACCCGACAGGCGCCCTGAGTTACCTGACCCGGATCTCCGACGCCGTCAATCTCAGCAACGATGTGGGTGCGCGGCTGCGCTTTCCTCCCGAGGCCTTCTGGCGGACGAGCATCCGCGGCCGCTGGAACCTTTCCGACTGGCAGCTCTCGGCCCGGCAGCGGGTTTACTATTTTCATACGGATGGCTGGGGCGCTTCCACCCGGTTCGAGCTTGGCAAGGATATCGGCAACGACTGGACCTTCCTGGCCAGCTCCGAAGCGGTATGGAAACACGATGACCGTCGTTTCGACCTGGCCCAGATTTTCAACTTTCACAAACGCCTGAACAACCGTTCCGAGCTGAACCCCCGCTTCGGCGTGCTTGGCGACAGCGATCCCGACTGGCGGCACGAAAGCTTCTTCGCGGATATCACCTGGCGTTACCGCCTCTATCAGGACTGGCTGTACGGCGAGATCATACCCTCAGTACAATTTGACCGGGAGAACGACTTTCGGGAAGAGGCCTCACTGCTGCTGCGTGTCGAGATGTTTTTCTCCGGCAACGTGGTACGCCATTGATCCACAGGAGCATAAGTGTCCCGCCATCCATCCAGACCCGCCGAGGAAGCACTGACCCTGACCCCGGTGGCGACCACCCGTTCCTGCTTCCGGGACAAGTTTGCCGTGCCGCGCCAGCCCGGTCTGACCCGCAACGCCTGGGCCGAGCTGGTCATCGCACCGCCGTTCAACCGGGAAGATGCCTTTCGGGGCCTGGAAAGCTGCAGTCACCTGTGGCTGACCTTCCAGTTCCATCAGGCTGTGCGGGCTGAATGGCGACCGGTGGTGCGCCCGCCCCGCCTCGGTGGCAACCGCAAGGTGGGCGTTTTCGCCAGCCGCTCGCCCTTTCGCCCCAACAGTCTGGGGTTATCGGTGGTCAGTAACGAGGGGCTGGTCCGGCGCGACGATGAGCTGATACTGCGCATACGCGACCACGACCTGATCGATGGTACGCCCATCCTGGACATCAAGCCCTATCTGCCATTCGCCGATTCCGTTCCCGATGCACGCATCGGGTGGGCCGGAGAAGACGCTCCGGAACGACTGCCCGTGCGCTTCTCGACAGAAGCGGAAGCGCAGCTTGCCGCCCTCCCTGAGGAACGCTACCCTGACCTGAAAGGACTGATTGAAGACGTCGCCAGCTACGATCCCAGGCCCTCTTTCCGACGCGGCCGACAAGACGAAGACCGTATCTATGGCGCTCATCTTTATGACTTGAATGTCCGTTTCAGGTTTGACTTGGTCGGTGTTGTTATATTGACAGTCTGTTACACTGACTGACGGAATTCCGGATCACAGGGAACCAAGTGCCTTGTCTGCATCACGAGTGATTGCTGCCCTCACCCGTAACCTCAGCGTTCGGCCCCTGGCCGCGCGGCTGCTGGTCTACGTGTTGCTGTTCAGCCTGATGGTGGCGGTGGTTGCGACCGGCCTGCAACTGGCTGGTGAAACCGGTCGACGGCTGGCCGAAATCCGCAACCTGCAGCAAAAAACCGCAGAAATCATCGAAGGCAACCTCAGCCAGCAGCTGTGGCTTATGAACTTCGGCGAGGTGGAGAACATGCTGGACGACCTGCTGTCGTTCGAGGTTATCCAGCACGCCAGGATCATAACCGCCAATGGTCGTGAATTCAGTATCGGCGAATACCCGGAAGGCGACGTGATCAGCCATGAACACGCCCTGCGGATGACCCGCTCGGAACTGGTGGCCACCCCTAATCTGGGGCGCCTGGTGCTGACCTCCTCGGCGGATCAGGTGCAGGCTGCGGTGAGAGACCGGGCCCTGGTCCTGCTGCTGTTCCAGTCCATCATCGTCATGCTGGGCACCCTGGGCCTGCTGCTGATTGTGCGCATCATGTTGTCCCGCCATCTGGAGGCAATGGCCGACTACACCACCCGGCTCAACCTGAACGCCCTCATCGAACCCCTGCGACTGAATCGGAAGCCACCCTCCCGGCCGGACGAACTGAGCGAGATGGAACACGCCCTCAACCAGATGCGGGAACGGCTGCTGGAAGAAACACGGGACCTGCGCCAGTCCAGCCGGCAGTCCATGGATGAACGGGACGAGGCGATCCGCGCCAATCACGCCAAGAACCTGTTCCTGGCCAACCTCAGCCATGAGCTGAGGATCCCGTTGCAGTCAGTGCTCGGGTACGCCAGCCTGCTCCAGGACACCCGCCTGGATCAGGAACAGCATGACTATGTGGACACACTCATGCACGCGGCGGAGGGGCTATCGGCCATCATCAACGATCTGCTGGATATTTCCAGCATCGAGGCGGGCAAGCTTGAACTGGACGCCATCGAGTTTGACCTGCGGGAAACCCTCAATGATCTGGTGAGCATGCTGGGCCCCCGGGCGAGGGACAAGGGCCTGGCCCTGGAATTACGGGTGGACGAGAACCTGCCCGGGCAGTTGGTGGGCGACCCCATCCGCATCCGTCAGGTGTTACTGAACCTCACCTCCAACGCCATTCGCTACACCGATTCCGGTCACGTGCTGATCAGCGCTGAACTGCTCGGCCGCAAGGAAGGCAACGCCCAGCTGCGCCTGTCGGTGGAGGACACCGGCGTAGGCATTGACACCGACCACCTGCCGCTGATCTTCGAGCCCTACGTCCAGTTCGATGTCCGCACCCGCCGCCAGCTTCCCGGCGCCGGCCTCGGCCTCACCATATGCCGCCAGCTGGTTGAGTTGATGGAAGGTCACCTGGACGTGGAAAGTTCTCCCGGCGAGGGCTCCACCTTCTGGCTGGAAGTCAACCTGCCGGAGGCCAGCCAACGGGCACCGAAAGCCAGGGTCAATCTGGCCAATGTCCGTGGCCGTCGCATCCTGGTGGCCGACTCCTACGCCCTGTCCCGAAAGATCACACTGGAGATGCTGTCGCGCCTGGAAGTGGACATCGAAGCCGTGCGTTCCGGCGCCGAAGTGCTGGCCGCACTGTCCACCGCTGAAGAAACGGGCACCCCCTTCGACGCCGTGATCCTCGACGGTTTCGTGCCGGATATGGACAGTGATCTGCTGTGCCGCAAGATCCGTGAAAACCCTGCCTGGGAGGCAACACGGATCTTTGTGCTGTCCGCCAACCCGCAACGGGGTGACGGCGAGCATTTCCGGTCAGCCGGGGCCGACGCCTTCCTGAGCAAGGCACTGCGGGAGTCACGCCTGGCCCCCATGCTCAACCAGTTGTTCGGGGACACAGACCGGGGCGAACGGACGTTCCTGACCCGGTTTTCACTGCAGGCCCCCATGGCACCACTGCCATCACCAAAACCCCTGCCCTGCGGCCCGATGAGTGTGCTGCTGGCCGAAGACAACCCGGTAAACCGGGCCCTGACCCAACGTCTGCTGGAGAAGCTGGGCTGCCGGGTAAGTACCGCCGACGACGGCCAGCAGGCCCTGGAACAGTGGCGCAACGGCCATTTCGACCTGATATTCATGGATTGCATCATGCCGGAACTCGACGGTTACGAAGCCACCCGTCAGCTCCGCCGCGAGGAGCAGGACGGCGAACTTCGCCACACCCCGGTTATCGCCCTGACCGCAAGCGCCATGGAACAGGATGAGGAGCGCAGCCGCGAGGCAGGCATGGACGTGTTCGTCGCCAAGCCGGTAAACATCGACATGCTGCGGGCCGTTCTGGAACAATACTGTTCTGACATGCAACCGGAAGCCGCAAGAGAATTCTGATGTTCGTAGACTGCCCGACCTGCAAGACCCCGGTGGAATGGACCGACAGCAACCCCCATCGGCCATTCTGCTCTGACCGCTGCCGCCTGATCGACCTTGGCGCCTGGGCCAGCGAGGACTACCGTATTCCCTCCCAGGAACCCGTATCCGAAGACGACTTGATCGAGTCGCTGCAGCAGCAGAATATCGACTAGTTTCCCGTTTGGTTATTTCGCTGGCCAGGGCATCAAGCCTTCGGCCAGAGCATTGCCCTGCCTCCGCACAGACTTCCACTGAAAAACACCCGACGCCCAGCCAGGTTATGGTGACAGGGGGTTACTGGTGACTGAACGGAGTTTAAGTTGAGCCTCACACGCCCCACCGGTAATATGCCAACACGTTCACAACAAGATCTGATCGGAACGAACCAACCAACTTCCTGAGGTACCTCATCATGCAGTTTAGGACTTATGCCATTGCCCTGCCCGTCGCCCTGTCTGTCGCGGCGGCACCGGCGCTGGCCGCCGATGCGGATTTCAGCCTGACCAGCGAGTCCGTCAAGGGCCAGGTCAACTTCTTTGATGCCCAGTCAGACATGCAGATCGGCGCTGGCTATACCTATCACGAAGGTAGCCGCCACCTTCTCAATGGCGAGTTCCATGCACAGGGCCAGACAGCGCTGGGCAATCTTCCGACCACGGCGGGCATCGGCTTCCGGGGTCTGCTATGGGATGATGACGACTTCGACGGCGGTGGCGTCGGTATCGGCGGCTATGCCACCGTGAATATTCCGACAGTACCAGGGTTGTCGGTCAGCGGCAGTGCCCACTATGCCCCCAGCATCCTGTCATTCGGTGATTCCGATGCGGTCACTGATGTGGAAGCCAGGGTCAGCTACCGGGTTATCCGCAATGCGGACGTCTATGCGGGTTATCGTTACGTCAACACCGACCTGGACGACAGCCACAGCGACGTAAACCTGGACGAAGGCGTCCTCGTCGGCATGAAGATCTTCTTCTGATACAAACCTGAACAGAAATTTCCTCGTAGTGACTGTTAGACTGACGTCAGCAACGGTCATTTACGAGGAACTCAATGTCTGCCGGTTCAAAAAGTCTTCTGCTGATTGTGCCTTTTACTCTGGCGGCACTGTTGGGCGTACTCCATACACCACCGCCGCCGGAGCCTCGTGGGCAGGACGCGGAAGAGGACCTGGAACTGGCCTCCCTGCCGGACCTCCCCAGGTGGATACTTGAGCCCCTGCCCAACTTCAAGCTTTACACGGACGTCACCGAGAAGAAAGCAGCCTTCTTCTCCTACCTGTACAGCCGCACCTTGCTGGCCAACAGCCGGATTCTTCTGCAACGGCAGCACCTGCTTGGGCTCCGGTCCAAAGATACCCTGAGCGACGAAGATATCACCTGGCTGGCCGGTCAGGCGGAGCGCCTGCGAGTGGATGAGGAGAACGGCAGCGAGGAGATGTTCCAGCGCCTGCTCCGGCGACTGGACACCATTCCGCCATCGCTGGTCCTGGCCCAGGCGGCCAATGAATCGGCGTGGGGCACATCCCGGTTCGCCCGCCAGGGCAACAACCTGTTCGGTCAGTGGTGCTTCTCCCGGGGTTGCGGCCTGGTACCCCTGAGCCGGCCCGAAGGCGCCAGCTACGAAGTGGCCCGCTTCCGCTCCCCGTACCATTCGGTGCGGGCCTACATACAGAACCTGAATCGCCACCCCGCCTATCACGAACTTCGTGTATTGCGGGAAAAGGCTCACCAGCGCGGGCAGTACCCAACCGGATCGGAACTGGCGGCCGGGCTCAGGGACTATTCCGCCAGAGGGCAGGAGTACGTCCGGGAATTGCGCAGCATGATCCGCTACAACAACCTGGTATGGTATGACCAGCGCTACCGGGACACCATAGTCAGCCGGGACAATGTTCAGAGTCTGCTTGAACTGGCCACTGCCCCAGAGGAACGGCTGCGGCCTGACTACGAACCCACCCCGGATACCGCCTCTGTCGAGGAGTAGGGGCTCCGCCAGGTCCCTCAGGCCTTGTGGGGCGCCCCCAGGTAATCCCGCGACTGCATTTCCAGCAATCGGGATTCCGTGCGCTCGAACTCGAATCCGAGTCTGCCACCCGCATATAACTCGGTAATAGGCACCTCAGCGGAGAGGATGAGCTTGACGTTGCGGTCGTAGAATTCGTCGATCATGTTGATGAAGCGACGGGCCTGATCATCCTTGTCACCCCCCAGAATCGGGACATTGGACACAATGATCGTCTGGAATTCCCGTGCGAGCTCAATGTAGTCGTTCTGACTACGGGGGCCATCACACAGCTCCCGGAATTCGAACCACACCACATCATCCGCGTGGGCCCGGGCCTGGAGCTTGCGTCCGTTTATCTCCAGATTCAGGCCATGGTTGCCCGCTTCCACGGCAAGACCGTCGAAGCTCTTCTTCAGGCTGATGTCCGCCTGATCGTCCAGAGGTGAGTGATAGAGTTCCGCCTGCTCCAGGGTACGCAAACGATAGTCCACGCCGCCGTCCACATTAACCACGTCGGTGTGTTTCTTGACCAGATCAATGGCCGGCAGGAAACGGGCCCGTTGCAACCCGTCCTTGTAGAGGCCGTCCGGTGGAATATTGGAGGTACACACCAGCGACACCCCACGGCTGAACAGGGCGTCCATCAGGGTCGCCAGAATCATTGCATCACCGATGTCCGACACGAAGAACTCATCAAAACAGATGACCCGGGCTTCGCGGGCAAATCGGGCGGCCACCTTCTCCAGTGGATTCTTCTCCCCTTTCAGAGTCTTGAACTCGTTATGAACCCGTTGCATGAAGCGGTGGAAGTGAACCCGCATCTTGCGATCAAACGGCAGCGATTCGTAGAAAGTGTCCATCAGGTAGGTCTTGCCACGACCGACGCCGCCCCAGAAGTACAGTCCCCTGACCGGTTCCTCGCGCCCCTTGCGAACCTTCAGCGACAGTTTTCGCAACGGTCGGCTACGCTCGTTTTCGGCTTCCACCAGTTTGTCATACAGCGCCTGCAATCGACGTACGGCGTCTTCCTGTGCCGCATCCGCCTTGAAATCCGGGCGTTCAAGATCGTTCTGGTATCGTTCCCAGGGTGTCATTCAGAGCCTTCCCCTATCAGGATCCGGACGCCTGCGTCATCAGAAGCCGCAGACGCCTGTTCATCAAAAAAACGGGCGCCATTGTCGCTGATTTTCATAATATTCGCCATTATTGCGGGCTGTGCCCGCATATTCCCGGTGTTGCAAGCTTTCTTGACCTGTTGCAATAAATCAACAATACCTTTGCAGGGGCATGAGACCATGGGCAGCGGCTGCCCTTAACGGGTATACTGACGTTATGATGTTCCCGGCCGGGGCGGGCCTGAGACAGAGCGAGGCAATCCGATGGTGGAACCATGCCGCCTCACTCCCCCGAAAGGCCGCCCTTGGCGCAAAAAAGGATTTCCGACAGGACGATAACCCTATGACCAACCTGATTTTGGCCGCTGTTGCCGCACTAGCCGTAGGACTGATCATTGGCCTGCTCATTGGCCGTTCCAGCCAGAGTTCAACGCTCCGGCAGCGCCGTGCCGAGCAGCAGACAGAAGAACTGCGCAACGAATACACCCGTTACCAGGCTCAGGTGAACGAGCATTTCATGGAGTCGGCACACTTGCTGCGACGCTTCAATGATGCCTTCCGCGACGTCAACCAGCACATGGCCCGTGGCGCCAACCGACTGGCAAGCGACGACGAGTGGCTGGAGGAGCTGGAACAGGAAAGCAGCCGTGCCCGGCTGACTGGCGCCAAGGGCGAGGACGGTGAAGCGGCAGAACCGCCCAGGGATTATGCTCCGAAGAAAGATCCTGCCGAGAAAGGTACCCTCGACGAAGGGTACGGCCTGACCGACGAAGAAAAGGCCAAAGCCAGGGCCTGAGTCTACACCGGGTTGTCGCAGTCAATGAACTGGTGCGACACCCCGAACTCCCGGGCCAGCGCCTGCCCCAGCGCCTGCACACCATAACGCTCGGTGGCGTGGTGGCCGGCGCCAAAATAATGAATACCGCATTCCCGTGCGGTATGGGTGGTTGGCTCTGAAGCCTCACCGCTGATGTAGGCATCCACTCCAGCCTCCACGGCCATTGGCAGGAACCCCTGGGCCGCGCCCGTACACCAGGCCACACGATGAATATTTTCCGGGCCCGCCCCAACATGCAGGGGCACTCGGCACAATCGCTCGCCCAGATACCCGGCAAACGCCTCAGCCGTCATCGGCTCGTCCAGCTCCCCCTGCCAGAGTAGTCCAGCCAGGGGGCGTGGATCACGGATACCCAGCACGTCAGCCAGTTGGCGATTATTGCCATACTCCGGATGGTCATCCAGTGGCAGGTGGTAGGCCACCAGGCTGATGTCATGCTTCAGCAGCGTCCTGATGCGGTTTTTTTTCATGCCCGTGACCGCCTGGGGCTCCCCTTTCCAGAAATACCCGTGATGCACCAGGATCATGTCCGCGTCAGCCTCGACAGCCGCATCGATCAGGGCCTGGGACGCGGTTACACCGCTGACAATCCGATTAACCTCTTCACCACCTTCAACCTGCAGGCCATTTGGACAGTAGTCCTGGAAGTCCTCCGGACTCAGCCATTGGTTCAGGGTCTGGAGTATGTCGGTACGTTTTGCCATAGGTTGCTCCTGTCAGTCAGCGGACGTTCTGGCTGGAGGGTAGATCAACCCGTCAGCTCGCCCAGCGCCCGCAGCAGTTCGTCGTTCTGCCCGGCGGTGCCAATAGTGATACGCAGGAAATTATCGATCCTCGGCTTGTTGAAGTGCCGCACGATGATCCCCCGTTCCCGCAGCCGGGCAGCGAGATCTTCCCCGGTCACTGTACGGTGCTGGCAGAAGATGAAGTTGGCGGTGGATGGCAGTACCTCGAAGCCCATGCCGGTCATCGCTTTCGTCACCCGATCCCGCTCCGCCATCACCCGCTTGCGGGACTGGTCGAACCAGGCCTCATCTTCAAAGGCGGCTGCCGCCCCGGCCTGGGCCAGACGGTCCAGAGGGTAGGAATTGAAGCTGTTCTTGACCCGGTTCAGGGCTTCCACCAGGTCCCGGTGGCCCACCGCCAGGCCGACCCGCAGCCCGGCAAGGGAGCGGGCCTTGGACAAGGTCTGGGTGACCAGCAGGTTCGGGTACTGATCCACCAGACTGATAGCCGTTTCACCGCCGAAATCCACATAGGCCTCGTCCACCACCACGACAGTATCCGGGTTGCCGGCGATCATGCGCTCTACCTCACCCAGGGCCAGATAGCGGCCGGTGGGCGCATTGGGATTGGGGAAAATGATACCGCCGTTGGGAACCAGGTAATCCTCCGGATTGATCTCGAACGCATCATTGAGCGCAACGGTGCGGCTCTCCACGCCGTAGAGACTGCAATACACCGGATAGAAACTGTAGGTGATGTCCGGAAACAGGATCGGTTTGTCCTGCTTCAGCAGTCCCTGGAAGATATGGGCCAACACCTCGTCCGAGCCGTTGCCCACAAACACCTGCTCGGAAGACACGCCATAGTAGCGTCCGATCACCTCTCGAAGGTGCTCACTCTCCGGGTCCGGATACAGGCGCAAACCGTCATCCAGCTGCTGCCGGATCGCCTCAAGCACCCGCAAGGAGGGGCCGTAGGGATTCTCATTGGTGTTTAGCTTGACCAGCCGCCTCATCTTCGGCTGCTCACCCGGTACGTAAGGCTTCAGGTCACTGACCAGGGGGCTCCAGAACTTGCTCATGACGATTCCTTACTGATCGCGATCCATGTCGATGCGATATTCCGCTGAACGGGCGTGGGCAGTCAGCCCCTCGCCCCGGGCCAGCACAGACGCCACCCGCCCCATGCGATCGGCACCAGCGGCCGAAAAACCGATCAGCGACGAACGTTTCTGGAAGTCATACACCCCCAGCGGCGACGAGAATCGGGCGGTACCGGATGTGGGCAGCACGTGATTGGGGCCGGCGCAATAGTCGCCCAGGGCTTCCGCCGTGTAGCGCCCCATGAAAATCGCGCCGGCGTGGCGAATCCTGGCCACCAGCTGTTCTGGTGCTTCCACCGACAATTCCAGATGCTCCGGGGCAATCCGGTTGGAGACCACCGCAGCCTCATCCAGATCCTTCACCTGGATCAGTGCTCCTCGATCCGATAGCGAGCGGGCAATGATCTCCCCCCGTTCCATGGTGGGCGCCAGCTTGCGGATGCTGGCCTCAACCGCATCCAGGAACGCCACATCCGGACTCACCAGGATGGACTGAGCCTGTTCATCATGCTCCGCCTGCGAGAACAGGTCCATGGCAATCCAGTCCGGGTCGGTCTTGCCGTCACAGATCACCAGGATCTCCGACGGCCCGGCAATCATATCGATGCCCACCGTACCGAAAACCTCACGCTTGGCGGTAGCCACAAAGATATTGCCCGGCCCCACAATCTTGTCCACCGCTGGTACCGTTTCGGTCCCATAGGCCAGTGCACCGATCGCCTGCGCACCACCTAGGGTGAACACACGATCCACCCCTGCAATCGCGGCAGCGGCCAATACCATATCGTTCACCACCCCGGCCGGGGTCGGCACGACCATGATGATCTCGCCAACGCCGGCCACCTTGGCAGGAAGCGCATTCATCAGCACTGACGATGGGTAAGCAGCCTTGCCACCAGGCACATACAGCCCCACCCGGTCCAGCGGCGTCACTTTCTGCCCCAGAACCGTGCCGTTAGCATCCTCGTACTGCCAGGAGTCCTGTTTCTGCCGCTGGTGATAGTCACGAATCCGGTCCGCAGCCGCTTCCAGGGCATCCCTCTGCTCGGAGGGAATGGCTTCCAGAGCCTGCTCCAGCCGGGCGGCAGAAATCTCCAGCTCGGCCATGGAAGCCACCTCAAGCTGGTCGAACCTGGCGGTAAACTCCATCACCGCCTCATCGCCCCGCAGCTTCACCTCGCTCAGGATATGACGAACCGACTCGTTTACCTGATGGTCCACGCTGTCCTCCCAGGCCAGAAGCCGGGACAGCGCATCATCAAAACCTGCTTCGGAAGCAGACAGTCTGGTAATCGTAAGGTCAGTCATAGGTCACCTGCGTTCAACAAAAACTACGGTTAACTCTCAAGTAGTCCGGGAGGGGCATCGACACTTTTGCGGAAACGGCGAACGCCGAGCGCCACTCCAATGTCAGCCCGGATGAGCGGTAAGGCTTTCCGAGACCTTCAAAAACAGGGACGTTTTTGAAGAGCCTACATGGACGTATTCACGGCGTGTCCCGGAAAGCCTTACCGCTTGTCCGGGCGGGCGACAAACACCCAAGCCAAAACCGGAAAATCAGGCCTCAACAACCCGCCGAGCCTCAACCGCCTGCCCCATCTTCTCGATGATCGGCTGCAGCATGGCATGCTTCATCTTCATGGACGCCCGGTTCGCCACCAACCGGGTGCTGATATTCTCGATCAGCTCCCGCGGCTCCAGACCATTGGCCTTCAGGGTATTGCCGGTATCCACAATATCCACGATCTCATCCGCCAGCCCCAGCAACGGCGCCAGCTCCATCGCCCCGTAGAGCTTGATGATATCCGCCTGCCGCCCCTGGGCCGCATAGTAGCGCCGCGCAAGATTCACAAACTTGGTAGCGACCCGCAGACGACCCTGGGGTGCCGGCTGGCCCTTTACCCCGGCCGTCATCAGACGGCAGCGGGAAATATTGAGATCCAGTGGCTCGTACAGACCCGCACCGCCGTGCTCCATCAGCACGTCCTTGCCAGTCACGCCCAGATCGGCACCGCCGTACTGAACATAGGTTGGCACATCGGTGGCACGGATGATCAACAGCCGTACATTGGGGTCCGTGCTCGGGAACACCAGCTTGCGCGACTTCTTGATATCGTCCACAAACTCGATGCCCGCCTCCTTCAGCAGCGGAATCGTCTCGTCAAGGATGCGCCCCTTCGAAAGCGCAATGGTAATCGACGTGTCGGTCATCGGTTATCAGTCCGGTCTGAATGTCTTGTCCGGCCCGGCCTCAGGCCGGAATCCGGCGAATAGTCGCGCCCAGAAGCTGGAACTTCTCCTCAATGCACTCGTAGCCCCGATCAATGTGATAGATACGGTCAACGATGGTGTCGCCATCGGCCACCAGCCCGGCAATCACCAGGCTGGCAGAGGCCCGCAGATCAGTCGCCATGACCGGCGCGCCGGTCAGGTGTTCCACACCCTTGATGATGGCGGCATTGCCTTCCAGGGTGATATCGGCGCCCATGCGGCTGAGCTCCTGGATGTGCATGAAACGGTTTTCGAACACCGTTTCCACAATGGTGCCCGTGCCTTCAGCCACGGTATTCATGGCCGCGAACTGGGCCTGCATGTCCGTCGGGAAGGCAGGATAGGGTGCTGTACGCAGCGACACGGCTTTGGGCCGGTTACCCTTCATGTCCAGCTCGATCCAGTCCTTGCCGGTACTGATATGGGCACCGGCCTCTTCCAGCTTGAGCAGAACGGCTTCCAGCAGGTTCTCGCGGGTGTCCTTCAGGCGAACCCGACCTCTGGTGGCAGCGGCGGCCACGAGATAGGTACCAGTTTCCACCCGATCCGGCAGCACATCGTAATGGCAGCCATGCAGACGCTCCACCCCGTGGATCTCGATGGTGGCGGTGCCATGTCCCCGGACATCAGCGCCCATGGCGATCAGGCACTCGGCCAGATCCACCACCTCCGGTTCACGGGCCGCGTTCTCGAGGATAGTGACACCATCGGCCAGAGCCGCTGCCATCATCAGGTTTTCGGTACCGGTGACGGTCACCGTATCGAGAAAGATGTGGGCGCCCTTCAGACGACCGTTGGATTTTGCATGGATATAGCCATTCTCAACACGCACCTCCGCGCCCATCTGCTCAAGGCCGTGGATGTGCAGATTTACCGGTCGGCTGCCAATGGCACAACCACCGGGCAGCGAGACCTCGGCCTCACCGAAATGCGCCACCAGAGGCCCCAGCACCAGGATCGACGCCCGCATGGTTTTCACCAGCTCGTAGGGCGCGACGGTTTCCTTGATGGTGCTGGCATCCACCTGAACGCTCATCTTCTCGTCAATCATCACCTCAATGCCCATGCGGCCAAGCAGCTCAATCATGGTGGTGATGTCGTTCAGATGCGGCAGGTTGCCCACCGACACCGGCTCGTCAGCCAGCAACGTTGACGCCAGGATGGGCAGGGCTGAATTCTTGGCACCGGAGATGCGAATCTCGCCGTCAAGCGGCTTGCGGCCCCGGATGAGTAGTTTATCCACGTTGAATTCCTGTAGTTGTGAACCGACAGCTGAATCAGCAGCGGTGAACCGGTGACTGTGCGCCGGCTTACTGTTGCCGGGCTGCCCACTGGGCCGGAGTGAACGCGCGAATGGTCAGGGCATGAATGGTACCGTCATCCAGCTGCTCCCGCAGCGCACCATAGATAAGCTGCTGCTTCTTTACCGGAGACATGCCTTCAAAACGGTCGCCAATCGCCACCACCAGATAGTGGTTTCCGTCGTTCTGCACCTCGATTTCACAGTCGGGCAGTTCTTTGCGAACCAGTTCGGCAACGTCCTGGGCTTGCATACGCGTCTAACCTCGGTTTGTACGAAACGAAAGCGGAATTGTACCGGATTATGAGGGGCCGGTCAGCCAACGGGAGATTCCGTTAAGATGGGAAAGCCCGACCAGATCGTCCGGGGTTCCAGCGAAGGTCAGCGTCACCTGTCGCTGGTCAGCAAAGCGACGAAGACACAGGAGCAATGACAGCAACACGCTACTGGCCGTGGTGACGGCCGAAAGGTCCACACTGGCCGGAACGCCGGGCGTCAGAGAGGCAAGCCATGCCTCCCCACGCTGCCGGATGGCGAGCACATTGTCGGCGGTAATCTGACCGGCCAGCGCCAGCCGGTTACCGTCGGGCTCGGCCGAGGCGCTCATTCGCTGTCAGCGCCCTGTTCCATTTCCTCATCCAGATTCAGGGATGCCACCGCGTCACCCCAGTTCTCGATAACGGCATCCACGTCGCCACGACGTGACTCCATTTCCTGGGCAAAACGGTCACGGAACGCCAGGCCGATATTCACACCCTCGACAATCACATTTTCCATCAGCCACTGGCCACTGCCGTTTTGACGATACATGGAATAGGTTACCTGGTAGCGATCACCGGATTCGGTGGTCACCAGCATGTTCACCGACGCCCGATCCTCGTCCCTCGGATTGACCTGGGCGCCCCGCACGTCGATTTCGAAGCCATCGGAGCTGTCCACCAGAGCCTGGGCATAACTCTCAAACAGGCTACGCTTGAAACGGACCACAAACTCGTCACGCTGCTCCGGTGTTGTCTGCCTGGCATAGCGCCCCATGACCCGGGCGGCAATCCGGCGAAAATCCACAAATCCGGTCAGCGCCTCTTCCATTTTCCGATAGAAGGCATCCGGGTCGTCGGTGTAAAGGTCTTTTTCCTCATTGAGCTTTTGCACCAGCTTCTGGGTATTCTCATCCACGTAGCTGGTCAGCTCCTGGCTGTTGGCTGCTACGGGGCGCACCATCAGCGCTGTTATGAGCGCGATGACAGCCAACGCCAGGGGCATGGTGGCATACTGCCTGATTGATCGAACCGCGGTCATGGGTCTCTCCTGTTTCTTTTGACTTACTCGCCACCCTGACCGGAGGCGAAATTGCTGATCATGCGCTCAATGTTAAGCGCTGACTGGGTTTCGTAGAAGGTATCCCCATCCGCCAGGGACTCCAGGTCACCACCCGGCGAAATATCAATATACTGTTCTCCCAACAGGCCGGATGTACGTATGATCGCTGAGCTGTCGGCGGGAATGCTGTCGTATTGTTCCTCAATGTCGATGACCACACGGGCCTGGAACATTTCCTGATCCAGTTTCACCTCCCGGATTCGCCCCACGGTCACGCCTGCCATGGAGACTTTCGCCCGGGGCGACAGTCCGCCGGCGTCGTTGAAGTAAGCCTGGACGCTATAGGTCTCGCCACCGGGCCTGAGGGTCAGCCCGCTGACCTGCAGGGCCAGCACCAGCAGTGCCGCTCCGCCAGCGAGTATAAACAGGCCGACAATAATGTCTGTTGTTCTCTGAGCCATCAGAAACTCCCGAACATGACGGCGGTCAGGACAAAGTCCAGACCCAGCACCGCCAGTGATGAAAACACAACCGTCCTGGTGGTGGCCGAGCTGATACCCGCCGATGTCGGTACGCAGTCATAGCCCTGGTAGACCGCAATCCAGGTGCAGACGAAACCGAACACCAGGCTCTTGATCAGACCGTTAACGACATCGTCGAAGAACGTCACCGAGGCCTGCATATTGCCCCAGTAGGAGCCTTCAAACACCCCCAGCCATTGCACGCCCACCAGCATGCCGCCCCAGATGCCCACTACCGAAAAAATCAGCGCCAGCACCGGCATGGAAATGAAACCGGCCCACAGGCGGGGGGCAATCACCCGGCGCAACGGATCGACCCCCATCATCTCCATGCTGGAAAGCTGCTCTGTGGCCTTCATCAGGCCGATCTCGGCGGTCAGGGCTGACCCCGCACGTCCGGCAAACAGCAGCGCCGTCACCACCGGTCCCAGCTCCCGCAACAAGGTCAGGGCAATCATCTGCCCGATCGCACTTTCTGAACCAAAGTCGCTGAGGATGTAATACCCCTGCAACGCCAGAACCATGCCGATAAACAGACCCGACACCACCACAATGGCCAGTGACAGCACCCCCACATGGTATATCTGCCGCACCATCAGTGGCAGCCCCACCGAAGGCCTGGGGACCCCGATCAAGGCGCCCCACAGGAATACCGCAGCGCGACCCAGGGAGGCCACGGCGTCCACAGTGCCACGGCCCAGGCGGGCAATGCGGTCAATCAGGTACTCAGGCACGGGAACCCTCGTCATCAGCCACACGACAGCCCCAGTCTTCGGCGGCATCCGGTGCAGGGTAGTGAAAGGGAACAGGCCCGTCGGGCTGGCCATGCAGGAACTGCTGGACTCTGGGCGAGGCGTGTTGCCTCAGCTCTTCCGGCGTACCCTCGCCAATGACCTTGCCGTCGGCGATAATGCAGGCATGATGGGCAATGCTGAGGCATTCCGGCACGTCGTGGGAGACCAGCACGCTGGTCAGACCCATGGTGGTGTTAAGCTCACGGATCAGCTTGACCAGCACCCCCATGGCGATCGGATCCTGACCTGCAAAGGGTTCGTCGTACAGAATCAGTTCAGGGTCCATCGCTATACTCCTCGCCAGCGCCACCCGCCGGGTCATACCACCGGAGAGCTGGGCCGGCATCAGGTCGCGAGCACCCCGCAAACCCACCGCCTCCAGCTTCATCAGCACGATATCTCGGACCATGTCTTCGGGCAGGGAGGTGTGGACCCGCAGGGGGAAGGCAACGTTCTCGAACACACTCAGGTCGGTGAACAGGGCACCACTCTGGAACAGCATGCCCA
Source organism: Marinobacter lacisalsi (assembly GCF_042651045.1). NCBI lineage: Bacteria > Pseudomonadati > Pseudomonadota > Gammaproteobacteria > Pseudomonadales > Marinobacteraceae > Marinobacter > Marinobacter lacisalsi. The sequence continues at coordinate 234,799 of NZ_JBHSDI010000013.1, read as the reverse complement.
TTCGCCGACGGAAGCGGTACAGCGCCTTTCGCTTCATACGGGGAACGTCCTCGCCATCCACCAGCACCTGGCCACTGTCAGGCTTGAGCTGACCGCCAACAAGACGTAGCAGCGTGGTCTTGCCGGTGCCACTGGGCCCCATGATGGCGGTAATCCGGCCACGGGGAATGCGCAGGGACACACCATCGAAGATACGCCGGTGCCCCCGGGTAAAAACAACGTCGTCCAGTACAATGCAAGAGCGCTCAGCCATGGCGAAAAGTGTCGTGAAATTTGGCGTTACAGTATGCCAACTTGCACCGCCGCTCAATGGCCGGGAGGGTTAAAGTTTGGAAGGAGGGCGGCAAGGGAGCACCCGACCCACCGATCAGGCACCCCGGAGGCCCGCTTGATGATATACTGTCGCACCTGTTAAAAACCCGGATAATCACGATCAACCCTGACCCGGAACAGACTGACCAGGAGCCTCATGACCAAACCGTTTGTTTCTGCCGCACTGCAGGCGATCGAAGTGGAGCGCCAGGCCGTGGATGCGCTGTCCACGCGGATCGGCGACGATTTTGTCCGTGCCTGCGAGGTGATGATGGCCTGCAGGGGTCGCGTGGTGGTGACCGGTATGGGGAAATCCGGTCATATCGGCAACAAGATTGCGGCCACCCTGGCCAGCACCGGCACGCCATCCTTTTTCGTACACCCCGGGGAGGCCAGCCATGGCGATCTGGGCATGATCACCAGCCAGGATGTAGTGCTCGCCATCTCCAACTCCGGCAATACCGGCGAAGTGCTTACCATCCTGCCTCTGCTTAAACGCATGGGCTCACCGCTGATCAGTATGACGGGCAACCCTGACTCCACCCTGGCCCGGGAAGCTGTGGCCAATCTTGACGTCAGCGTTGCCAAAGAAGCCTGCCCATTAGGGCTGGCCCCCACCTCCAGCACCACTGCCACGCTGGTCATGGGTGATGCACTGGCCGTAGCGCTGCTGGAAGCCCGTGGCTTCAGTGCCGAGGATTTTGCCCTCTCCCATCCTGGCGGGGCCCTGGGACGCCGCCTGTTGTTGCGGGTGGCCGACATCATGCACACCGGCGAACGCCTGCCCCGGGTAAAGGAGAACACGCCAATGTCCGGCGCCCTGCTGGAAATTTCGCTCAAGGGCCTGGGCATGACCACCGTGGTCAACGACGACGGTGAACTGACGGGCATCTTTACCGATGGTGACCTTCGCCGCACACTGGACCGGTCCATCGATATTCACAACACGCTGATTCGGGACGTGATGACTCGACATGGGCGCACTATCCACGACAACCAGCTTGCCGCCGAAGCCCTTCACGTGATGGAGGAGCTGAAGATCAACGCCCTACCCGTTCTGAACCGCAAGGAAGAACTGGTGGGAGCCATTAACATGCACGACCTGCTGCGTGCCGGCGTCATCTGACGGAGCCGCAATGACCAGGGACCCAAGCCCCACCGGCCGGCCTGAATGGCCCGAGGATATCCTCGCAAAGTCAAGAGACATCACCCTGCTTGCCCTGGACGTGGACGGGGTGATGACTGACGGTGCCCTGATCTTCTCTGCCAGCGGCGATGAACTCAAGGCATTCAACATCCTCGACGGACTTGGCCTCAAGCAGGCCATGGCCGCTGGCATCGAAGTGGCCGTAATCACCGGCCGTCGCTCGCCCCTTACCGAACGACGCATGACCAGCCTGGGCATTACCACCCTGTTGCAGGGACGGGAGGACAAACTGACGGCGCTGCGCGAGATCATGACTGAGCGTCAGTTACCACCGGCCCGGGTCGCCTATATCGGGGATGACCTGCCGGACCTGGCAGCGATACGCCATGCCGGCCTGGGCGTCACCGTGCCCAATGGCCACTGGTTTGTCCGTCAGCACGCCGACCTGTGCACCAGGACCGCCGGGGGCCATGGTGCTGTCCGGGAGCTGACAGACCTGCTCTTGTCTGCCCGCGGACGTCTGGACCAGGAGCTGCAGACCTGGCTGGGAGGCGAACAATGAAGTCGCCCGACAACTCCCGCAATCTTCTGGTACGGCTCCTGGATTTTCTGGCCCGTCCCGGCATACGCAACCCCGGCCTGCTGATCGCCGCCCTGGCCCTCGGCTTTTTGCTCTGGCAAAGTGACGACGCCCGCTCCCCCGACAGTGACGCCGTTGCGCTACGCGGGGAAACGGAACCGGATACCTTTATCAATCAGGGGGTATTCCGGTCATTCGATGCACAGGGGCGGCCAAAGCTGGTCGCCACCAGCCCCCGCACGGAACAGTTCGACGATCGTCAGGAGGCGGTTCTGGAGGCCCCGGACGCCACCCTGTATGATCACGAGGCTGACCTGCGCTGGCTGGTGGTCGCCGATGAGGGCCTCTACCACATGACCACCGAGGTGATGGAACTGGAAGGCAGCGTCAAAGTCACACGCAGCGTTGAAGGCGGTAATGCCGTGCTGCTGACAGAATATCTTCTTATCGACAACCCTGCCGGCAGGGCCACCACAGATCATCCCGTTACCCTGAAGTCGCCGGGCAACATCACCCACGCCCGGGGCATGACCGGCTGGTTTGATGAACGGGTAGTGGAATTGGAAAACTCAGTTGAGGGGATCTATGAAACCCGTCCGTAACCTGGCAAGCCGCCTGCTACTGATGTCAACGCTGGCACTGGGGCCGGCGCTGCCCGCCCTGGCGTTCAACCTGGATTCCAATGAGCCGATCCGGGTTACCGCCGATTCAGCGCGCCTGGATGACACTCAGGGCACGGCTGTCTATCGGGGCAATGTCAAGGTCCGCCAGGGCGGGATTCTGCTGACGGCTGACCGGGTCGATGTTTCCCGCAACGCCGCCGGCCTTGACCAGATTGACGCCAGCGGGCGCCCGGCCACCTACTACCGCCCGGCCACGGAAACCGAGAGTGCCGTGAATGCCGAAGCCCTGAAGATTCACTATTCCGCCGGCGACAACCTGCTGCGCTTCGAGCGGGAAGCGGTCGTGAAACAGGGCGGAGACGAGTTCCGGGGCGCGGTGATCAATTACAACACCGCCAACAAGGTGGTCACCGGCGAAGGCCGCACAGCGGATGGCGAGGGATCTGGCCGGGTTGAAATGATCATCCAGCCCCGTGGCAACAGCAGCAACTGACGGCGATATCCATGGCATTACTGCAGGCGAATCATCTCGCCAAAAGCTATAAACAGAAAAAGGTCGTCATTGACGTCTCGCTGAGCATCGAGAGCGGACAGATTGTCGGCCTGCTCGGCCCCAATGGCGCCGGCAAGACCACGTGCTTCTACATGATCGTTGGCCTGGTGCCCGCGGACCACGGCCACATCAGCATAGACGGCAAGGATATAACCCCCCTGCCCATGCACGGGCGGGCCAGACAGGGCATCGGTTACCTGCCCCAGGAAGCGTCTGTTTTCCGCAAACTGTCGGTAAGCGACAACATCATGGCGATCCTGGAAACCCGCAAGGACCTGAACCGCCGGCAACGGGTGGAAAAAATGGAAGAACTCCTGCAGGAGTTCCATATAACTCACATTCGCGACAGTGCCGGCATGGCTCTGTCCGGGGGTGAACGACGCCGCGTGGAAATAGCCCGCGCCCTGGCCATGGAACCGGCATTCATCCTGCTGGACGAGCCCTTTGCCGGGGTCGACCCGATCTCTGTCAGTGACATCAAGCAGATTATCCGTCACCTGCGGGACAAGAACATCGGCGTACTGATCACCGACCACAACGTCCGGGAAACGCTGGATATCTGCGAAAAAGCCTACATCGTCAGCAGCGGTCATATCATTGCGTCCGGCTCGGCCGACGAGGTCCTGGCCAACCAGCAGGTCAAGGAAGTCTACCTGGGGGATGAGTTCAGGCTCTGACCTGCCGAGGACAACAACCGCCCCTGGCGGTTTTTACACACTGGAACACACACCGACACCCCTGCAATTGTGTTGCCAGCATCAAGGGGGTACACTCGGCAAAGAACTTGCTTGTTATTTCCAAGTATCCGGTAACGCTGATTTTTTTGTTGATTTTCAGCTATTTTTTGAGCTGAGTCAGTGGTTTTGTCCACTGGTGCGTTACGGTTACCTCAGAAGGGTGATGGATGTGAAACCATGGTCATGAAAGCCTCCTTACAGTTAAAGATGGGTCAAAGCCTCACGATGACCCCGCAACTGCAACAGGCGATCCGTCTGCTCCAGCTTTCCACCCTCGACCTGCAACAGGAAATCCAGCAGGCCCTGGATTCCAACCCGATGCTGGAAACCCCCGAAGAGGAAGAGAACGCGGAGGCGTCCGATTCCGACCGGGAGCAGCAGGACCGGGATGATCGGGATCAGGCCGAATCGGCCACGGCCTCCGAGGTCGACAACAGCTGGGAAGAATCCGACTGGTCGGCAGAGAACAACAGCGCCGACACCATTCCGGATGATCTGCCGGTGGATACCGCCTGGGATGACATCTATCAGACAGCCCCCGCCCCCGCTTCCCGGGGCGAGGACGACAACGATTCCGACTTTGAAAGCCGCAGCCCGACCACCGAAACCCTCCAGGATCACCTGGAATGGCAGCTGAACCTCACCCCCATGAGTGATCGGGACAGCGCCATTGCCCACGCCTTGCTGGATGCGGTGGACGATCGTGGCTATCTGACCTCAGACCTGGATGAAATCCATTCCGGCCTGATGGACGAGGAAGACGAAGACCCGGTGGAGCGGGACGAGGTAGAGGCCGTTCTTCATCGCCTGCAGCACTTTGACCCGCCCGGGGTCTTTGCCCGTGATCTGCAGGAGTGCCTGCTGATCCAGCTGAACCAGCTGCCGCCTGATACTCCCTGGCTGGATAAGGCCCGGTTGGTGATTACCCACTACATCAATCTGCTTGGTAACCGGGACTACGCGCAATTACTGCGCCGCAGCCGCCTCAAGGAGGATCAGCTGCGGGAGGTGCTGGCGGTCATTACCGCGCTTAACCCCCACCCCGGCAATACTCTGGACCGCTCCGAGCCGGATTACGTTATTCCGGATGTGATCGTAAGCAAGGATAAGGGGCGCTGGCGGGTGGAATTGAACCCGGAAATTGCCCCGCGCATTCGTGTCAATGCCAGCTATGCTTCCCTTATAAGGCGGGCCGACAGCAGTGCCGACAACACCTACCTGCGGGATCAGCTGCAGGAAGCGAAGTGGTTTATCAAGAGCCTGCAGAGCCGTAACGAAACCCTGTTGAAGGTGGCGACACGAATAGTTGAACATCAGCAGGGTTTTCTGGACCATGGGGAAGAAGCGATGAAACCGCTGATCCTTTCGGACATCGCCCAGGCGGTGGAAATGCACGAATCGACCATTTCCCGGGTTACCACGCAGAAATACATGCACACACCCCGCGGCATCTTCGAGCTGAAATTCTTCTTCTCGAGCCATGTGAGCACGGAGGAAGGCGGCGAATGTTCGTCAACGGCCATTCGTGCGATGATCAGGAAACTGATTGCGGCGGAAACCCCGAAAAAGCCGCTCAGTGACAGCAAGATTGCCACCATGCTGGGAGAGCAGGGCATAAAGGTGGCGAGGCGAACGGTGGCAAAATACCGTGAAGCCATGCACATTCCGCCCTCCAACGAGCGGAAACGACTGGTCTGAACATACGGGTCTGATACAAACAGGAGAAGCCCATGCAACTGAATATTTCCGGTCATCACGTTGAACTGACTCCCTCCCTCAAGGATTACATCAACGAAAAATTCGAAAAGCTCGAGCGCCACTTCGATCACATCAGTAATTGTCAGGTCACCCTGGAAGTGGAAAAAGTGCGCCAGATTGCAGAGGCCACGCTGCATGTGGTCGGTGGCGAGATTCACGCCAAGGCGGAAAACGAGGACATGTACGCTGCTATCGACGCCCTGGTGGACAAGCTTGACCGACAGATCCTCAAGCACAAGGAAAAGAACGTTGACCGGATGCACGGAGCAACCGCCCGCTAACGGTTGTCATGCCGAAACGGCTATAATCTGAATCACATCGCTGCGGTACGGGTTCGTACCGCAGCATTTTTTTATCGGGACCGATGAGAATCCATGACCGATTCGACCTTGACCATCAATAACATCCTGGCGCCGCAGCTCACCCACTGTCGCGTTAACGGAACCAGCAAGAAGCGGATTCTGGAATTTATCGCCGAAACAGTCGCCGAGGAGTATTCGGAACTGGATGAAACCCAGATCTTCAACAATCTCGTCGCCCGAGAGCGCCTGGGCAGCACCGGTATCGGTCAGGGAATTGCCATTCCCCACTGTCGCCTTGAGGGTTGTACCCGTGTGGTCGGTGCTCTGGTTACCCTTGAGGAGGGGGTCTCCTTTGACGCCATCGACAACCAGCCGGTGGATGTACTGTTCACGCTGATCGTCCCCCGGGAAGCCACATCAGAGCATCTCGAGCTGCTGAGCCAGCTGGCGGAGCAATTCAATGACCGAAGTTTCTGTGATGCCCTGAGGGCCTGCACTACGGCTGACGATCTTTACCAGAAGATGACCGGCAACGCCTGATCCTTCATCGGGGAACAGGATACATCCGGGCTCATTACCGGCCAAGTCGCCAAGGGACAAGTCTCATGAAGCTGATCATCGTTAGTGGACGTTCAGGCTCTGGCAAGAGTACGGCCCTGCACGTGCTGGAAGACCTGGGGTTCTATTGCATTGACAACCTTCCCATCGGCCTGCTGTTTCCGCTCACCACGGAAGCCACATCCGGCCACTCCGGCAGTCGGCTGGAGAACATTGCTGTCAGCATTGATGCCCGCAACCTGTCTGACGAAATTGCCAATTTCGAGGCCATTCACCAGCGCCTGCTGGACTCCGGAATGACCACTGAAATCATCTACCTGGACGCCACCGAACAGTCACTGCTGCAACGCTTCCACGCCACTCGCCGCAAACACCCGCTGAGTGACGATGAGACCTCGCTGCCCGAGGCTATCCGTTACGAGAAACAGCTGCTGGAACCCATTGCCCAGCTGGCAGACCTGTACATGGACACCACGGATCTTTCCATGTACGAGCTGCGGGACATGGTCAAACGACGGATTATCGGTCGTAGCGAGCAGGAACTGGCGCTGCTGTTCCAGTCATTCGGTTTCAAGCACGGCGTGCCGGTGGACTCCGATTACGTACTCGACGTTCGCTGCCTGCCCAACCCTTACTGGGACCCGCAGCTGCGAAAATATACCGGCATGGATCAGCAGGTGATCAATTTTCTCGGCTCTGACGAGATGACCAACCGCATGATCGATGACCTGACCCGGTTCCTGGAAAACTGGTTGCCTCAGTTCAGCAAGAGCAACCGCAGCTACATGACCATCTCCATCGGCTGTACTGGCGGCCAGCACCGTTCAGTGTATGTCTGCGAGCAGTTGTCCCGCTATTTCAGCCGTCAATACAGCCGGGTACAGACCCGGCACACGGAGCTCCCCCACCTGAACCCGAAAGCCAGTGGCACTTCATGATCCGCCAGCCTGTCACCATCATCAACAAGCTCGGCCTGCATGCCCGTGCGGCCGCCAAACTGGTTGAAACCGCGTCCGCCTTCGAGAGCAGGGTCCTGCTCGCCAAGGGTGACCGTGAGGTGGACGCCAAAAGCATTATGCCGGTAATGATGCTGGCGGCCAGCCAGGGCACGGAAGTGGAGCTGGCGGCCGACGGTCCCGACGAACAAGAGGCAATCGCCGCCCTGGAGGCACTGATCAATGACTATTTTGGCGAGGGCCAGTGACCCATGAGAGAGCACCCCGTGAACAGACAATCCACACCCCAGGACGCCGCCGCAGATGACGACGAGCTGATCAAGAGCAAATCGCAGCTGAAGCGGGAAATGCACGCCCTTCAGGAGCTGGGCAAACGAATGATGGACCTGAGCGATGAACAGCTGGCTTCACTGCCCATTAGTGAGACCCTCAAGGCAGCCATCGTTGAGTCCCGGCGTATCCGTCAGCATGAGGCCCGCCGCCGGCACCTGCAATACGTAGGCAAGGTCATTCGCAACGAGGCTGATCCTGACGGCCTGCGTCGCTCCGTGGAAGCCTTCGATGCAGGCAGCGAGGAACACACCCGTCGCCACCATCTGGCCGAACGCTGGCGTGACCGGCTGATTGCCGAAGGCAATACGGCGGTGGCGGGTTTCGTGGAGCAATGTCCGGCAACCGATGTGCAGCACCTCCGCAACCTGCTGAGGAATGCCCAGAAAGACGTGAAATCCGGGAATAATACCGGCCACAGCAAGAAACTGTTCCGCTACCTGCGGGAGTGCATCGACGAGGCTGAGCGGAGCTCCTGAACCAAAGATTTTTTGGCCACGGAAGAACACGGAAATAAAAATCAAAAACTCTTTTTTTAGCCACGAAATCCACGAAATCTCACGAAAAGGCTTCGCCAGATAACCCTCCCCCCAGAGCTCAGGGTAGGCAATTTTCGTGTTCTTTAGTGGATTTCGTGGCCAATAATGTCTTTGTCTTTGCGTTTTTCTTCCGTAGCAAATCAGTCTTTTCCGGGCCGTATACGCCCTCAGAGGCGCCGGTGTTCCCAGACCGGCATGCGTGTGCGGATCTGCTGCAGGTAGTCCGGGTCAAGATCCGCGACGACAACCCCGGCACCCTCCACCAGTTCCTTCAGAATTCTGCCCCACGGGTCGACGATCATGGAGTGGCCATAGGTACGGCGACGTTCGCTGTTCTGGCCGCCTTGCCCCGGCGCCACCACCCATACCTGGTTCTCTATCGCGCGGGCACGCACCAGTGGGTGCCAGTGGGCATCGCCGGTGTGCCAGGTAAAGGCGCTGGGCAAGGTTATCCAATCCACCTCCTTTTCGCGCAGTTGCCGGAACATCTCGGGAAAACGCAGATCGTAACAAATCGATAGTCCCAACCTGCCCACCGGCGTATCGACCGTTACCAGATCCTCACCCGGCTCAAAGGTGTCCGATTCCCGATACTGCCCCTGGCTGTCTTCAACCATCGCATCGAACAGGTGGATCTTGTCATAGCGGGCCACCTCCCGGCCCTGATCATCGATGACCACACAGCTCGCCCGCACCCGATCCTCAAGGGTGGTTCCGTCGGGCCTGGCCCCGATGGGCAAAGAGCCGCCAACGATCCATAGCCCGTGCTTGCGGGCCTGTTCTGCCAGGAAACTGCGGATCGGACCGTCGGCAGACACCTCGCGACTGCCATGCAATGGCATATTGGCGGTATCCAGTACCGCAAAGTTTTCCGGCAGAACAGCCACCCGGGCGCCCTGCTCGGCGGCACGGGCCAGCAGAAGCCCGGCCTGGTTGAGGTTGTCATCAATATCCGTTGTGCTCACCATCTGGATGGCGGCGACGGTCTGGGCATTCGCCATAGCGATCTCCGTTGCGGATGACTGTGGTGTGGGACCCCAGGCTTATTCCCGGTTGCCGGAATCAAAGATATTGCGCAGCTTCACGTCCGGATTATCCCAGGTTCCCCTTACACTATAAGTGGCGCTGGTCAGTTTGCTCAATGGTTCGCCCAACAACTTGTCCAGCACGAACAGTGCGCCCCCCACTGGCGGCGAAGCGCCCATCAGGATGGCCGCCAGGGGCAGGTTCTGGGTCAGGGGTAATATCACCACCAGCCGCATCTCGAGGGTTTCATCGGCCAGGTTGGTCAGGCCCGACAGCCTTAGCGCACCGGACGGGCCCGCCAGCTGCAGGTCCGGGTCCCAGGTGAGGACGCCGTGATCCAGCTTTGCCTTGCCATAAATTGCGTCGAAGGCGACACCGGCTTCATAGAGGTCCGAGAAGTCGAATTGCAGCCGGCGTTGTAGGGTATCGGTATTGAGCAGGTTGAACAGGCGGAAAAGCTGCGCGGTTTCATTGCTCTCAAGGATCACACCATCGTCCAGACGGACGCTGAACTCGCCGTTCAGGCGCCCGGCGTCAAACTGGTCCGGCCGTCCCGGCCAGGCGATGTTCAGGTCAATCACCGAGCTCTTGTTGGTCAGGGGCATCGGCTGTCCCAGCAGACTGGCCAGGTCCTGAAGCCCGCCGCCCTCGAGCACGCCTTGTACCACGGTTACCTGCTCGCCGGAGGTGATTCCCCAGCGGAGCTGGCCATCAAATGCCAGCGACCCCACACGGCCCTGAAGATCCATCAGGGTTACCTGGTCCGGGGACGGAGACAGCACAAATGACCAGGAACCTGCCTGATCATCGCCGATCTCCAGCAACGCAATACGAACCTCCACCTCCGGCCACTGACCGGCCGCCATATCCTGAAAGGCATCCAGCTGTTCTGACGGCGTGAGCAGGAGGGGCTCATCATCCGGTTCGGTGCCGGGCTCCTGGTCCCGTGCCAGCCGAAGGCGCTCCAGGTCCACCCACACACGATCTCCGCTGTCCGGAATCCTGACCTGCCCGGCGGCACGTTCCGAGTTTGTGGTCAGCAGCCAGCCATCCGGCTGGGGTCTTGCGGTAACCCTGATCCCCGGAACCGAGTGACCACCGAGCACCAGCTCATCCATCCTCAGGTCAATGTTGTTCAACCAGCCAAATCGTTCGCTGGTACCATCCTCTCCGGCACCGGATGAGGTCCCACCCACGTCCACGCCCAGGCGATCAAGCCATGGCTGCCATTGAGCCGGGGCAAATCGATCTAACGCGGCACGGATCATCAGGCCCTCTTCAACCGTAAAACGCGCGGAACCGTCACCAATGACAACCTGACCACCGAGGAATTCTTCGCCCTGCCATTCCAGCGCCGCGGACAGTCGCTCCCCCCACTGGGCTTCCAGCAGCAGTTGATCGCCCGACGGCCAACGCAACAGGGCTTCGATGGTTTCCCCGGTACCGGGTTCCCGGGCCAGTGGCGCGGGCCATTCCGAGCGCAGTCCCGCACCACCAGCCGTAACCGCCAAGCGCGCATCGGCTCCGGGCACGACATCCAGGCGAGCGGTATAGGGTAAGGGGCCTGTCAATCCAGGCAATGCCTGCTCTTGCGACATGAGCATCCCGCTCAGTGAAGCGACATCGGTCCGCCCGGACTGAATCACTGTCAGCGCTCCCCGCGCCGGGTCCGCACGGAAGCGCACACTGACCGGTTGATTGAGGAAACGGGCAGACAGGGGCTCCTCGCTGAAACCATTCTGGCTGCTGTATTGGAGCGCGCCACTGATATTCCGCCAGCTCAGCCTGGCCGGCGAATAGTAAAGGCTGCCATTATCCGTTTGCAGGCTTGCCTCAACGTCAACATCCTGCGCTGCCGCGAGCGGCATCGACAAGGTCAGGTCCAGATCGTAGTCGCCAGTCAGCGAAAGCGTCTGACTGACGTTTCCGGCCATTCGGCCCAGGGGGGTCTCCCTGAGCCAGTATCCTGCCTGCTCACCCGTAAGCATGGCGCTGGTTACTACCTGCACGGTCGGGGTGCCGGCGCCCTGGATCACCTCAACCTTGCTACCACCCAACTGGACTCCACCAGTGGTGGCCTGATCCAGCACCACCCGGGCATGGCGATTATGGATGGTGACGGAACCCCTGGCCCCGGTGACCACAGGCCATGACGGATCATAGGCAACAGTGGCGTCACGAAAACGGTATTCCATGGCCGTATTGAAACTGCCCGGAGGGCGTCCGTCACCAACCTGGCCATGGCCATAAAATTCGCCACTGACGACTTCACCGGCCGTAATCGCCGTGGTCAGCCAGTCATATAGCTGCGGTTCCAATGCTTTTGCTGGCAGGACCTCCGGCAGCAGGCTGGCCGGGGCGTCGGCCACGGCGATTCTCAGCCCCAGGTTGTCCTCGCCGTAGCGGTCCAGGCGCAGGTCAAAAGCACCATTAATGTGAGTCGCTTCGCCATAGGTTGCCTTCAGGTCCTGGCCAAACACGCGGGTAATGCCCCCCTCATCGCGCCAGCTCACTTCACCTTCGGTGTGACTGAAGGTGAGCGGTTCGGCATACAGGTTGGGAGCAGTTAGCGTCATGTCCTTACCCTGGGCTTTTATCCGGCCGCCATGACGATTCGCCCACACCTGCCCCTGCAGATTGCTGCCACCGGGCGCTCCCCGGTGCGGCTGAACACTGACTCCGTCCAGTACCGCCGATACTGAAAAATCGCCGGGATGGCCGCGAGGCATCGTCAGATGCAGGTTTGACACGCGTCCTTCCGGTCTCAGCCCGACGACTTCCGGCTCGATCCTCGCCGAGAGTATGTCAGACGCTACCAGCATCCGTACCAGTGGGCCCAACGACACATTGGCTGCCGCCAGGTGGAAACGGAGCCGTTCATGCTCAAGTTTCACCGACATTCCGGTAACGGTGTCATCCTGCCAGCGCCACCCCAGATCCCGGATATGCAGACTGCCCCCTTCTTCGGTCCGGCGCCAGCCGACCCGAGCCGTCAGAGCCTCAACCGTCGGCGGAGCTATCAGGTCGCCATCCAGGCGCAAACGGGGCATGTTGATCCGACCGTTGAGCCGATCAAGCCGGCCATTGTCGAAAGTCAGCCAGGTAGTGGCGCTGGCATTGAGCTCCTGCAGCCGGAAGTTGCGCCATTCCAGACCCCGGGTAATACCCTCCAGCAGGCCACCGGGAGTAATATCGGCCCAGACCCGGCCGGTAAAGCGGCCTTCGAAGAAGCCGCTTCCCTGAATGGAAAAGGTGACCAGCTGTTCCAGGGTGCCCTGCCGCATGGCACGACCGGTAGCCGACATACGACCATCATCATAAGCCAGCTCCAGTTGGGGTACGTCCACGAACAGCGTTTCCGAGTCCGGCGTACGCAGCCCGACCGTCAGGTGGGTCAGGCGAATTTGCGGGTCTGATATTCGTCCCGCCAGCTCGTTCAGCCATCGCTGTGGTTGCAGCCATCGCTCCCCGGAGCTGTCTCCGACTGCGGAGAGCCCCGGGCCGGATTCGGGCAGGGTCAGACCGTCAATCGCAACGCCACCATCCGGGTCGCGGGCAACGATCACGTCCAGGCCGTCCGCCTCGATACGCTGGAACACCAACCCCATTCGCAACAGTGAACGGGGGCCGTCCAGACGCAACAGGAGATGCTGGAGGGCAACCGCACTGTGGTCCGCCCGTGAGTCGTGGGCAATATCGAGATGGCTGACCTGCAGCACAGGATCCGGCCCCTGCCAGCTTGCCGACAGGCTACCGATGGTCACATCCTGGCCCAACCGGTCGCTGAGCAGCGCCTCAATAGCAGGGCGATAATCATCAATATGCCGGGTCACGTATCTGGCCCAGGTCGTACCAGCGGCGACGATGATCAGCAGCAGGACCAGCAGCCAGGTGGCTGCTGTCAAAAGCAGGCTGGAGGCCCCGGCACGCCGGTTGCGCTCAGAACTCTGGCCAGCAGGGGGAGGGGATTGTTTGGACATCACACTCAGAGCAGGACCACATCGTACTGTTCCTGGCTGTAAAAGGGCTCTACCTGGAACCGGATCGATTTGCCGATAAAGGTTTCCAGGTCCGCCACATTGTCGGCTTCCTCATCCAGAAGTCTGTCGACCACCTTCTGGGACGCCATCACCAGGTAACTTTCTGCCTCGTAGGCTCGGTTGACCCGCAGTATCTCGCGGAAGACTTCGTAGCATACGGTTTCCGCGGTCTTGAGGAAGCCACGCCCGTCACAGATCGGGCACGGCTCACACAGGATCTGACCCAGGCTTTCGGTGGTCCGCTTGCGGGTCATTTCCACCAGCCCCAGCTCGGAAACCCCGGTAATCTTGGTCTTGGCATGGTCCCGTTCCAGCATCTTGTCCAGCATGCGGTGCACCTGGCGCTGGTGTTCCGGATCTTCCATGTCAATAAAATCGATAATGATGATACCGCCGAGGTTACGCAGTCGCAGCTGCCGGCTGATGGCCCGGGCTGCCTCGAGATTGGTCTTGAAAATGGTTTCTTCCAGGTTACGGTGGCCCACGAATGCCCCGGTGTTGATGTCAATCGTGGTCATGGCCTCGGTCTGGTCAATGATCACGTAACCGCCGGACTTGAGCTGCACTTTTCGGCTGAGAGCCTTCTGGATCTCGTCTTCAACGCTGTAGAGATCAAAGAGGGGGCGCTCGCCAGGATAGTACTCCACCTTGTTCTCGAACTCGGACACGAACTCCCTGACAAAGTCCATGACCCGCTGATGACTCTCCCGGGAATCGATGCGCACTTTTTCGGTCTGGGGACGAATAAGATCGCGAATGGTACGGATAAACAGTGGCAGATCCTGGTAGACGATGGCCGGAGCCTTGACCTGCTCAATGCGTTCAATGATGGAATAGTTGAGGCGCTGCAGGTACACCATGTCCGCCAGGAGATCATCCTCGGCGACACCCTCGGCGGCAGTACGGATGATAAAGCCGCCGGCACAGTGTTCCTGATCGCCCATGGCACTTTCCAGAGTCTGCTTGAGGCGTGCCCGTTCGTCATCGTCCTCGATTCGCTGGGAGATGCCGACATGGTGAACGCCCGGCATGAACACCAGGTAGCGGGACGGAATCGACAGCTGGGTAGTCAACCGCGCGCCCTTGGTTCCGATGGGATCCTTGGTCACCTGAACCACCAGCGACTGCCCCTCCCGCAGCAGTGTGCGAATGTCCGGCACGGTACGCGGGCCATCCTGGGGCTGGCCGTTGTCACTGTCAGAGTCCACCGGCATCACGTCAGACGCGTGAATAAAAGCGGCTCGCTCCAGGCCAATGTCGACGAACGCCGCTTCCATACCCGGCAGCACCCGCACGACCTTGCCCTTGAAAATATTGCCGACGATGCCTTTGCGACTGGTACGCTCGACATAAGCCTCCTGAAGCATCCCGTTCTCAACCAGTGCCACCCGGGTTTCCACGGGGGTAACGTTGATCAGGATTTCTTCGCTCATGTCATTCTCCGTTCAAGAGTTCCAGTAATCCCAGACCGGCAGGCCGGCATCTGCCAGCAGGCTGGCCGTGATATCCAGTGGCAGACCGACCACCGCGCTATAACTGCCACGTATACCAGTGACAAAGGCACCACCGCGGCCCTGTATACCATAACCACCAGCCTTATCCATGGGCTCGCCCGTGGCGCAGTAGGCATCAATCTCGCGCTGATCCAGATTGCGGAACCTGACTTCCGTCACGCTGACCCTGGCCTCAACGCCACTTGCGCTGGCCAGGGCAATACCCGTCATGACCTGATGTCTGCGACCGGACAACCTATGCAGCAATGCCCCTGCGTCTGACGCGTCCGCCGGTTTGCCCAGTATGTGGTCGTCCAGCACCACCGTCGTATCAGAGCCCAGTACCAGGGCATCCGCCCGGCCCTGACGCTGGTATCCGGCCAGAGCCTTCTCCCGGGCCAGCCGGTGCACGTAATCCGCCGGGGCTTCGCCCTGATGTGGCGCCTCGTCGACATCCACGGGCAACACGTCAAAGGATAGTCCAAGCTGCCTGAGCAGTTCAGCCCGTCGGGGCGACGCCGAGGCCAGTATGACTTTTTCGGTCATGGTTTTGTTCCACGGATGTCCGGTTCAGCCGAGCCTGAGATTCAACCTGTCCAGCAAGGGGCACACTACAACCCAGAGCAACGCACTGGTCGCTGCCGGCCAGAGGTACGCAAAACCCGCGGATTCGGCCCCCAGCAGCTGCTTGATAAAGTGAACCAGCATCTGGTTGATGCCCAGCAACAGAAACACAATCACACACTGCTGTAATAAGGGGAACATCCGCAACCGCTGGTGCACCGTCAGCACCAGAAAGGCAATCATCGCCATACCCAGCCCGTTGGCGCCCAGCGGTGCGGCTTCCAGCACATCCAGCAATACACCCAGCACCCAGGCCGCCAGAATGCCGAATTGGGCCGGGGCCCGAAAGGTCCAGTAAAACACCATCAACCCCAGCCATTCGGGCCGGAATTCAAACCAGCCCGTGGGAAACAGGGAGATGCTCAATACCAGCGACAACAGGATACTGACGAACATGACCGGATAGCTGACAATCGACAGCATCAGTTACCCTCCCCGCCAGTATCGTTGTCAGAAGTACCGCCGCTTGTCCGGTCATCCGTGCCTTGCGGGTCATAGAGCTCGGCGGCACCAGCGGATCCCGCCTCCTGGAACACCACCAGCACCAGCTTGCTTCGGCTCAAACGGGCCAGCGGGGACGCATGGATGGTAACGAACGGCGCACCGGGCTCCTTGCTGATGGATGATACCTCCGCGACCGGGTAGCCTTTTGGAAAACGTCCGCCAAGACCGGAGCTGACCAGCACATCGCCTTCCCGGATGTCCGCCGTGTCGGGCACATGCACCAGCTCCAGCTGACTGATATCGCCATTACCAAGGAGGATCGCTCGCAGGCCATTACGCAGCACCTCCACCGGCACCGCATGACTACTGTCGGAAACCAGCAGCACACGGGAGGTGAAGGCAGACGTGTACAGCACCTGCCCCATCAGGCCGTTGGCATCCAGGATCGCCTGCCCCGAAGTCACACCGTCGCGCTTTCCCTTGTTGATGATGACCTCGTGGGAGAAGGGATCCGGCGACACGCCAACCACTTCCGCCACCACCACCCGGTCATCCAGGGTATCGGACGCGTTCATCAGGTCACGCAGCTCGTTGTTCTCGGCCGCCAGGGCGCCGTACTTCAGCGCCCGACGCTCAAGAATCATGAGGCGGGCCTTGAGGGCTTCGTTTTCGCTGAGAAGATCTTCACGAGGGGTGATGACGCCAGCAAACCAGTCACCAAACCGGTCCGGTGCGTTCCCCAGCCAGAAGACCGGGGCCAGGAAGCTGGCAATGCTGCTACGCACCGGCTCCAGTCGATCGAAGCGGGCATCGGCAACGATCAGCGCCAGTGACAATACCAGCACAAACAGGAGCCGAAATCCGGGAACCGGGCCCTGGACGAAGATGGTTTTAATGGCACAGCCTCCCTGCCCCGATAGCACGACCGCCGCTGAGGTTTCCCTCCAGCGGCGGCGTCAGGCCGGCACCTGGTGCCATGATCACCCCTCCTGGAAGAACATTCCGATTCCGCTGCGATCAATCACTTCCAGGGCCTTGCCGCCACCACGGGCAACACAGGTCAGCGGATCTTCAGCAATAATCACCGGCAGGCCGGTTTCCTCACTGATCAGCTTGTCAAAGCCACGGAGCAACGCACCACCACCGGTGAGCACGATACCCCGCTCGGCAATGTCCGAAGCAAGCTCAGGAGGTGACTGTTCAAGGGCGCTCTTGACCGTTTGCACGATCTGGGCGAGAGATTCCTGCAGGGCGTCAAGAATTTCTTCGCTGTTGAGGGTGAAAGCACGGGGCACGCCCTCGGCCAGATTGCGGCCACGTACGTCGATTTCGCGAATCTCCACACCTTCAAAGGCACAGCCGATCTCATGCTTGATACGCTCGGCGGTGGAGTCACCGATCAGGCTGCCGTAATTACGGCGCACGTAGGTCACGATCGCCTCATCGAACTTGTCACCACCCACCCGGACGGATTCAGCGTAGACAATGCCATTCAGGGAAATGATGGCAATTTCGGTGGTGCCACCGCCGATGTCGACAATCATCGAGCCACTGGCCTCTTCCACAGGCAGCCCGGCACCGATGGCAGCGGCCATGGGTTCCTCGATCAGGAACACTTCGCGCGCGCCAGCGCCCAGGGCGGATTCACGGATGGCCTTGCGCTCCACCTGGGTGGACTTGCTGGGCACACACACCAGCACCCGGGGGCTGGGGGTGATAAAACTGTTCTCGTGAACCTTGTGGATAAAATGCTGCAGCATCTTCTCGGTGACCACGAAGTCCGCGATCACACCGTCCTTCAGGGGACGGATGGCGGTGATGTTGCCGGGGGTACGACCAAGCATCCGCTTGGCCTCAGTACCAACCGCAGCGACCGTTTTCTGGGAATTGTTGGTGCGAATGGCCACAACCGAAGGCTCATTCAATACGATCCCCCGCTCGCGAACATAGATAAGGGTGTTTGCGGTACCAAGATCGATCGACAGATCGCTGGAAAAGAGGCCTCGGAGACGTTTCAACATTCGCGTTATTTCAACCTGAGAAATGCCGTAGGGAAATGATGCCGCAACTTTAGCAGTGAGCACCCCCACAGGCAAGGCGTGATCGGCCGCCTTACAGGCTGTTACAGCGATGTGAGGGTACTGCCACACACTTCTAATCTGTTAACATGGTTGTTTTTCACGACCCCGGAGGCAATGCGTGACCATTTCCCGCACAGACATCGAAAAAGTTGCGGTGCTTGCCCGCATCCAGGTGGATGATGAGCAGGTGTCCGCCCTGGAGAAAGACCTGGGCAACATCCTTGATCTGGTCGACCAGCTGAGCGCCGCCGATACCGACTCGGTAGAGCCCCTGGCCCACCCTCTGGACGCGGTCCAGAAGTTACGCCCCGACGAGGTTACCGAAAACGACCAGCGGGCTGCCTTCCAGGCCATCGCCCCCGCCACCGAGAACGGCCTCTACCTCGTCCCCCGCGTCATCGAGTGACCGACCAGCAATACCAGGAAGCAGCATGCATAACAAAACCGTAGCAGACCTTTCCCGCGAGCTGGAAAACGGCACGATTTCCAGCGTGGAGCTCACCCGGCAGTTCCTCGACCGCATCCGGACCGAGGACGGCAAATACAACAGTTTCATTACCGTTACCGAAGAGCAGGCCCTTGCCGAGGCCGAGGCCGCCGACGAGCAACGGGCCTCCGGCAAGGCCACGCCCTGGACTGGCATTCCCTTCGCCCACAAGGACCTGTTCTGCACCAATGGTGTACGCACCACCTGTGGCTCGAAAATGCTTGAGAACTTCGTGCCGCCCTACGACGCCACCGTCACCGCCAACTTCCGCAAGGCGGGTGCCGTGTGCCTGGGCAAGACCAATATGGACGAGTTCGCCATGGGCTCCTCCACCGAATCCAGCTATTTTGGCGCCACCATCAACCCCTGGGGCGATAACCGCGTCCCCGGTGGCTCCTCCGGCGGCTCCGCAGCGGCCGTGGCCGCGCACCTGGTGCCGGCGGCCACGGCCACTGATACCGGCGGCTCCATCCGCCAGCCTGCGGCCCTGTGCGGCATCACTGGCCTCAAGCCCACCTACGGTCGGGTTTCCCGCTATGGCATGGTCGCCTTTGCCTCCAGCCTCGACCAGGGCGGCACCATGGCCCGCACCGCGGAAGACAACGCCATGATGCTGAACGTCATGGCGGGGTTTGACCCGAAGGATTCCACCAGCGTCGAGCGGGATGTGCCGGACTACACCGCCACCCTGAACGAGCCCATGAAGGGCCTGACAATCGGTCTGCCCAAGGAGTACTTCTCCGATCAGCTGAGTCCGGCCATGGAAGAGCAGGTACGCAACGCGGTTCGTGAATACGAGAAGCTGGGCGCCACGGTGAAGGAAGTGTCGCTGCCCAACGCAAAGCTCGCCATCGCCGCCTACTACGTCATCGCGCCGGCAGAAGCCTCCGCCAACCTGTCCCGATTTGACGGGGTGCGCTATGGTTACCGCTGCGAAAATCCGAAGGATCTGATGGACCTGTATACCCGCACCCGTGCCGAAGGCTTCCGTTCAGAGGTCAAGCGCCGCATCCTGGTGGGCACCTACGCCCTGTCCGCCGGCTACTTCGACGCCTATTACCTCAAGGCCCAGAAGGTGCGCCGGCTGATCCAGCAGGACTTCGTCAACGCCTTTAAAGAGGTGGATGTATTGATGAGCCCGGTGTCTCCTTCCCCCGCTTTCCGTCAGGGCGAGAAAACCAGCGATCCGGTCACCATGTACCTGGAAGACGTGTTCACCATTGCCGTCAATCTGGCTGGCGTACCAGCCATGTCGGTACCGGCCGGTTTCGTTGATGGCCTGCCGGTAGGGCTGCAGATCATCGGGGACTACTTCTCCGAGGCCCGGCTGCTGAATGCCGCCCACCAGTTCCAGCAGGTGACCGACTGGCACCAGCGTGAGCCACAGTAAGCCCGACGAAGGAGAGCTTCAGATGCAATGGGATATCGTAATCGGGCTGGAAATTCACGTTCAGCTCGCCACCCGAACCAAGATCTTTTCCGGCTCCAGCACCGCCTATGGCGCCGAGCCCAACACCCAGGCCAATGCCGTTGACCTGGCCATGCCGGGCACCCTGCCGGTACCCAATGAACAGGCCTTCCGCTACGCGGTGATGTTCGGTCTGGCAGTCAATGCGGAGATCGAACGCCGCTCCGTTTTCGAACGCAAGAACTACTTCTACCCGGATCTGCCCAAGGGTTATCAAACCACCCAGCTGGAGCGGCCGATTGTCGGTCCCGGCCATGTGGATATCGACCTGGGCAATGGCGAGACCAAGCGGGTGCGCATTCACCACGCTCACCTGGAAGAAGACGCTGGCAAGTCCCTGCACGAGGATTTTCACGGCATGACCGGCGTGGACCTGAACCGGGCCGGCACGCCACTGATCGAAGTGGTGACCGAGCCGGACATGAACAACGCCGAGGAAGCCGTAGCCTTCGCCAGAAAGCTCCATGGCATCGTCACCTCCCTGGGTATCTGCGACGGGGACATGTCCCAGGGCTCCATGCGCTTTGACGTCAACATTTCCCTCAAACCCAGGGGTTCCGACACGCTCGGCACCCGCACCGAGACCAAGAACCTCAACTCCTTCCGCTTCATGGAACAGGCCATTGCCCACGAGGTGGAGCGGCAGATGGACATCCTCGAGGACGGCGGCACCATCGTGCAGGAAACCCGCCTTTACAACGGTGACCGGGATGAATCCCGCTCCATGCGCACCAAGGAGGAAGCCAACGATTACCGCTACTTCCCCTGCCCGGACCTGTTGCCGGTGGAACTGGACGAGGCTTTTATCGAAGAGGCGCGCAACAGCCTGCCGGAACTGCCGGATGCCCGTAAGGCCCGCTTCCAGGAGCAGTACGGTCTGAATGACTATGACGCCGGTTTGCTGGCCAGTGATTCGAAACTCGCCGCCTTCTTTGAAGAGACCGTGAGCCATGGCGAGGACGCCAAGCTGTCCGCCAACTGGATTCTGGGCGAGTTCTCCGCCCGCCTGAACGCCGAGGAGAAGGCGGTCGCCGACTCACCCATCTCCGGCGCCCAGCTGGGCGCGCTGGTGACCCGCATCGCGGACAATACAATATCCTCTGCGGGCGCCAAGAAGGTGTTTGAGGCTCTTTGGACGGGTGAGAACGACAGTGTCGACGGAATCATCGACGCCAAGGGCCTGAAGCAGGTCTCCGATACCGGTGAGCTGGAGAAGATGGTGGATGAGGTCCTGGCCGGCATGCCGGATCAGGTGGCCCAGTACCAGAACGAGGAAGACCCCAAGAAGCGGAAGAAGATGCTGGGTGGCTTTATGGGCCCGCTGATGAAAGCGTCCAAGGGCCAGGGGAACCCCAAGCTGTTTAACGAGATTCTTCAGAAGAAACTTGGCGGTTGATTACTCCCTGATCTCGGGCCCAGCCTTCAGGTTTTCGGGCTGGGACCGGGGGTGGTACCCCTTTTTCCGCTGCAATTCACGGTACGTCCTGTACCGACCTTGCACCGCGCCATCCATGGCGCTGCTTCAAAAGGGGTACCACCCCCGGTCCCGTCATACCTGAGGGAAAACCGCCAACAAAGCCACCTGAAAACGGCTTTCTCAAAAACGCTAGTCAATGCTATGCAGAAACACGACGACACCAAGCCTTGATTTCAATCGCGGGCTAGACCCACTGTAAGGCGGCATACCGCTTTGTTGTCCCCGAAGATAGCGCCCAGGCTCGAGGGTGTTGGGCCGGGGGACCTTTTCGTAGCAGCGCCAGGGATGGCGCGGTGCAAGGTCGGACCATGGATGGTCCGTGAATTGCAGCGAAGAAAAGGTCCCCCGGCCCAACACCCATGCACCCATGCACCCAAGTCAAAACTCAAACAGATGTTTAATTATATGACACACATCACGACACACTACCTTGCTGGTCAGTAATCAACCAGTTACACTGCCATGGAAATGTAAAATCGTAATCACAGTCCGAAGTTACGTTAGGTTTCTACGAGCCTCTGAAAAGGAGGCCTGGCACCGGTTGATGTTATAGCCGGCGAGGACACACCGACAGAGAGACAGTGGGCAGGATCGCAGGACGCGAACCAGGGGCTTTTTCAGAGATTCGTTACCGCCTTCGGGGAACGACAGGTAGCATGATCGAACAAGGTGAAGCCATGGGAAAGCCACTCGACGTCGAGTCCGCCAAACCAATGCGGGTAAAGCCTCGTGCCGCGGAACCCAATCTTCGGGACCAGCAGCGCGTGGACGTTGACATGAAGGTCACCCTCAACCGTCCCGGCCAGCCGCCCATCGAATGCGACATCTGCAACCTGTCCCGCTCCGGCATGATGATCCGCTGCACCACCGCCATTACCGAAACCCTGATTCCCGGCAAACGCGCTCCCGCACCCGGCGACTGGATCGACGTCAACGCCCGTTTCGAAGTGCCGGTGCTTGCTCAGCAGTCCGTACAGCTCTCGGCCCGCTGCCATATCGCGCACCTGCGTCGCATGGCCAGGGACGAGTTTCACCTGGGCGTTCGGTTCGTGGATTTCGACGGCCGTGGTTTCGATTATGTCGACCAGTACGTCCACCGACTGCTCACTGACCGCACCGTCTGATCACCCCCTGTTCTGCCCCTTCCGGCTATAACCAGCCTGACACTGGCTGCATATTGTTATAGCCGTAAACTCTACTAGCTCACCTTCTTATAAGCATCGCTCCCTGATATAGTGTTCATCCTCAATTTGAACCTATTTGACTCCTTCCTGGGCACACCCCAGGCACTCGGTGAGCTGAACTATGACCACGTACAACCTGACCCATCTGAAACAGCTGGAAGCTGAAAGCATCCACATCATCCGGGAGGTGGCTGCAGAGTTTGACAACCCGGTGATGCTCTACTCCATCGGCAAGGATTCCGCGGTCATGCTGCACCTGGCCCGCAAGGCGTTCTATCCGGGCAAACCGCCGTTTCCTCTGATGCATGTGGACACCACCTGGAAATTCCGGGAGATGATTGATTTCCGCGACCGTAAGGCGAAGGAATACGGTCTCGACCTGATCGTCCACATCAACGAAGAAGGTGTGAAGCAGGGCGTGGGGCCGTTTACCCACGGTAGCGCCAAACACACCGACATCATGAAGACCCAGTCCCTCAAGCAGGCCCTGGACAAGTACAAGTTCGACGCCGCCTTCGGCGGCGCTCGCCGGGATGAGGAGAAGTCCCGGGCCAAGGAACGGGTTTACTCCTTCCGGGATGAATACCACCGTTGGGACCCCAAGAACCAGCGCCCGGAGCTGTGGAATATCTACAACGGCAAGATCAACAAGGGCGAGAGTATCCGCGTCTTCCCCCTGTCCAACTGGACAGAACTGGACATCTGGCAGTACATCTACCTCGAGAATATCGAGATTGTCCCTCTTTACTATGCGGCCAAGCGTCCGGTGGTCGAACGGGACGGCACCCTGATCATGGTGGACGATGACCGCATGCCCCTGAAGGAAGGCGAGGAGCCGATGATGAAATCGGTACGCTTCCGCACCCTGGGCTGCTATCCACTGACCGGTGCCATTGAATCCGAGGCGGATACCCTGCCGGACATCATCCAGGAAATGCTGCTGGCCACCAGCTCCGAACGTCAGGGCCGCGTGATCGACCACGATTCAGCCGGCTCCATGGAACAGAAAAAGCGGGAAGGGTACTTCTAACATGTCACACCAGTCTGAACTGATTGCAGAAGATATTCAGGCCTACCTGAAACAGCACGAAAACAAGGAACTGCTGCGCCTGCTGACCTGCGGCAGCGTGGATGACGGCAAGAGTACCCTGATCGGCCGCCTGCTCCACGACACCAAGATGATCTACGAAGATCATATGGCCAGTCTCAAGACCGACAGCGCCAAGATGGGTACCACCGGCGAAAAGCTGGACCTGGCCCTGCTGGTGGACGGTTTGCAGGCGGAGCGGGAACAGGGCATCACCATCGATGTGGCCTACCGCTACTTCTCCACCGACAAGCGCAAGTTCATCATCGCCGACACCCCGGGCCATGAGCAGTACACCCGCAACATGGCCACCGGTGCGTCCACCGCACAACTGGCGATCCTGATGATCGACGCCCGCTATGGCGTGCTGACCCAGACCCGTCGCCACTCCTACATCGCATCGCTGCTGGGCATCCGCCACGTGGTGGTCGCCGTGAACAAGATGGACCTGGTGGACTTCAGCGAGGAACGGTTCAACGAGATCAAGGAAGACTACCTGGCCTTCGCCGCCAAGCTGGGCCTGAAGGACATCCGCTTCGTGCCGATTTCCGCCCTGGAAGGCGACAACGTGGTGAACAAGAGCGAAAACACGCCCTGGTTCACCGGCCAGCCGCTGATGGAAATCCTGGAAACCGTGGATGTTTTCCGTGACAAGAACCTCGAGCACTTCCGCTTCCCGGTGCAGTATGTCACCCGCCCCAACCTGAACTTCCGCGGCTTCTGCGGCACCATTGCCTCTGGCGTGATCCGCCCGGGCGATGAAGTGATGGCGCTGCCCTCCCGCCGCACCAGCACCATCAAAGAGGTTGTCACGTTCGATGGCAATCTTGAAGAAGCCTATATCGACCAGGCCGTTACCCTGACCCTGAATGACGAGATCGACGTCAGCCGGGGCGACATGCTGGTCAAGGTGGAAGACGAGCCGGAGGTGGGCAACCGTTTCACCGCCAACATCGTCTGGATGACCGACGCGCCACTGGAAACCGGTCGCCTCTATGACATCAAGCTGGGGCCCACCTACACCTCAGGCACGGTGAAAAAGATCCATCACCAGACCGACGTGAATACGCTTGAACAGAGTGCCAACCCTGCACAGCTGGCCCTGAACGAAATCGGCCTGTGCGAGCTGACCCTGAGCCAGCCCATCGCGTTTGATGCCTACCCACGCAACCACGCAACCGGCAGCTTTATCGTCATCGACCGGCTGACCAACGTCACCGTCGGCGCCGGCATGGTTGCTGGTACCGCAGGCGAGGTTGAGTCCCTTGACCCGGTGACCGCCGAGGAGCGTGAGCGACGCCTGGCGCAGAAGCCGGCCATCGTCGCCTGTAACGGCCGCAAAGCGGACGATCTGGCCGTTGCCGTGGAGCGGGCCCTGTTCGACCAGGGCAAGACCGCGGTGGTACTCACCGAGAACAACGCCGGCACCGCCGACGACCGCCGCCGTACCGCGCAGCTGCTGTCGGCCCATGGCCTGATTGCGGTTGCCGTCAACCTTGGCACTGACGTGGCCTCTGTCAGCGTCCGTGCGGACAGCGAAGAAGCCGTCCCCGAAGCAGTGAATGATCTAATTCAGGGATTGTTGCGGGGCAAGCGGGTCTGATCAACTGACCTGTTACAGAAACAGCCCCGGTTTTCTCGGAAACCGGGGCTGTTTTCGTTTGCACCCGTGTTACTGGCCGCCTCTCCATGGCAAAATCATGACCCATTAATTATCCCCATCAGGATTCGTGCTTCTATGGCCATCAAGCAACTCCGAACCGCCTTTGCCAGCCAGTACCAGCCGGGCCAGCCCGCCCGCCTGCAGACCGGAGAGCCCCTTCAGGAGCCCGGTGGCGACTACGAGATGCTGCACAAGCAGATGAAGCGACTGTTCAACAGCAAGCCCGGGAAAAAATATGGGCGCTTCTCCGAGGACATCGGCGAAAGTCCGTTCAGCGCCTGGCTGAAGGATTATATGGAGGAGAAGCAGACCTTCGCCTCCCTCACCGATCGCCTGTTCGGTCAGTTCCAGGACCTGCTTAATAGCGCCCAGGAGGAATTCGCCGGCCACCTGATGCTGGTGCACGAGGCGTTGGCGGATGGTGAAGTGGCCTACCTGCTGGTACTGGAGTCCGACAGCGCCATGCGCTTCGACGGCAACCAGGCCCTGGACGCTACCGACGTGCTCAGCCTGTCACGCCTGAACCTGGCGGTTCGCATCGAACTGGACGACTGGCTTGGCGACCAAACCGCGGAAAACTACCTGACCCTGATCCATGGCCGGGGTACCGGTGAAGGCGGCGACCTGTTCATCCGCCTGTGCGGCTTCACCAACCAGGTGGACGTGGAAAAAGAAACGGTCACTTTCCTGGACGCGGTAGAGGCTTTCGCCAAGACCTCGGAACCGGAAAAGGCCGGCGAAGTCCGCGCCAAGGCCTACGAATTCTGCAAGGAACAGCACGCCCTGGGCGAACCGGTGGAGATCGGCGCCCTTTCAGGCTACCTGGACGAAAGCCAGCCGGAACGATTCCGGGAATTCGCCTCCCAGAACGCGGAGGTCCCGGAAAGCGGCGTGCTGCACCCGGACCACCGCAAGGTCAAGAAACTGGTCCGGATCGCCGGTTCCGGCGGCGGCATGAGCCTGTCATTCTCCTCCGACCTGGTGAACCAGGCGGTCTATTACGACCGTGACAAGGACGCGCTGACCATCACCCGCCTGCCCAAAGCCCTGCGGGAGCAGTTGCAACGGTATCTGGAAGGGCGCGAAAGCGAGTGAAGGTGTAGGTGTTATGAACCCGTCCGGCATCTGATGCATACTAAGGGCATACCATCATGACTACGGACAAAACCATGGACAACGTCGACCGCATGACCAGTCTTGAGAAAATCAGGGCCATGGAACAGCTCTGGGACGCATTGACCCGCGACAGTGAGCTGCCTGCTTCGCCCCACTGGCACGAAGAAGAACTACAGCGCCGAGCCTCCCGGATTCAGGAAAACCAGGTGAACTACCTGAGTCTTGACCAGTTGAAGGAGCGCGGCCCAAAAACATGAAACCCAGGACAGTGAGACTCACGGATGAGGCCATCAGAGACATCGATAACGCCACGATGTTCTATGACGAACTATTGGAAGGGCTGGGGAGATACTTCTTCGATTCCGTGACCACCGATATCGAGTCACTTGAGTTCTTCGCAGGCATCCACCAAAAGCGGCTCGGCTACTATTGCTGCCCAGCCAAGCGATTCCCGTTTCTGATCTACTACGATATGGAAAACGACGTAGTCAGTGTTGTGGCAATCCTCGATACCAGAAGAACCCCATACAAAGCTCAAAAGCGACTGGAAGACCAATAGGTATTAATCCTCAACCAGATCCGGATGCCGCTGCCGCCGCACCTCATTCATCCACCCTACCCCGTCGATTAACTCACCTGTCTCCGGATCAATCGGCGGGTATGGCAGCTTGCGGTCGTCGCAGTAGCGCTTGACGGTTGGCTGGCACCACTGGAACAGCAGGCGCATGTACTCGTCATCCGGCAGGCGGCGCTGGTCGAACAGGCCCGCCAGCTTTCGCTGGCGCTGGGCCTCGGACAGGATGATGGCGCAGGCGGACGAGACGTTCAGGGATTCCACCATGCCCATCATGGGAATGATGATGTGCTCATCCGCCTCGTCCGACGCCCTGTCACTGACCCCGTCCACCTCATTACCCATAATTACCGTGCAGGGCACCGTGTAATCCACCTCGCGATAATCCACCGCCCGGTCAGAAAGCTGCGCAGCGTAGACCTTGTGCCCGCTGGCCTTCAGGGAGGCCATGGCCTCACCCATGGTCGGATGGGTGTGAGTGCGCACCCAGTTATAGCTGCCGCCGGCGGTCTTGCGGAACGCCCGGAAGCCCTCCTTCGGCCACACCACATGCATGTTGGCCAGGCCAAAGGCATCGCAGGAGCGGATAATGGCGGACAGGTTGCGGGGTTTGTGGACCTGATCGGTCAGTACGCTGAGATCCGGCTGACGGGTGTCCAGGATCTGCTTGATGCGGGCAAGGCGTTCGGGAGTCATATTCAGGTCTTCTACTGCGTTCGGAAAGCTTGTTTGCCGGAAAACCCGGAATTTTACCACAACCTTCTACCAACTAACCGAGACAACGGTGGTTGATGAATAGCCACACCGTTATAATACCCGGTCCAATTTCGCCAATGCCCGGTGCCACCCCGTCCTCCGGCACAACATTCATTACGTTAGTTGAGACCCATGGCCAAGAAGCTTTTTATCAAGACCCACGGCTGCCAGATGAATGAGTACGATTCCGCCCGCATGGCGGACCTGCTCAAGACCGGCGAAGCGGTGGAAATGACCGACACACCGGAAGACGCCGACATCCTGTTGCTGAACACCTGTTCCATCCGGGAAAAGGCCCAGGACAAGGTGTTCCATCAGCTCGGCCGCTGGAAGAGTCTCAAGAAGCACAAGCCTGAGCTGATCATCGGCGTGGGCGGTTGCGTGGCCAGCCAGGAAGGCCAGACCATCATCGACCGGGCCCCCTACGTGGACATGGTGTTCGGCCCCCAGACCCTGCACCGTCTGCCGGACATGATCACCGAAATCAAGACCAAGGGTGATGGCGTCGGCGTGGTGGACGTCAGTTTCCCGGAGATCGAGAAGTTCGACAACCTGCCGTCCCCGGGCGCCGACGGTCCGTCCGCCTTCGTTTCCATCATGGAAGGCTGCAGCAAGTACTGCACCTTCTGCGTGGTGCCCTACACCCGTGGCGAGGAAGTCAGCCGCCCGGTGGACGACGTAATCGTGGAAGTCGCCCACCTCGCAAGCCAGGGCGTGCGGGAAGTGAACCTGCTGGGCCAGAACGTCAACGCCTACCGCGGCGAAACCCACGACGGCGACGTTATGGACATGGCGGAACTGATCGAGCTCATCGCCACCATCGATGGCATCGACCGCATCCGTTACACCACCTCACACCCGGTGGAGTTCTCCGATGCCCTGATTGACGTCTACGAGCGGGTTCCGGAACTGGTCAGCCACCTGCACCTGCCGGTCCAGAGCGGCTCCGACCGCATCCTGGCTGCCATGAAGCGTGGCCATACAGCTCTGGAGTACAAATCCAAGCTACGCCGCCTGCGCAAGATCCGCCCGGATATCAGCTTCTCATCCGACTTCATCATCGGCTTCCCGGGGGAAACCGAGAAAGACTTCGAGGACACCATGAAGCTGATCAACGACATCGGTTTTGATGTCTCCTTCAGCTTTGTCTATAGCGCCCGCCCCGGTACCCCGGCGGCCGACCTGCCGGACGACACCCCGATGGACGTCAAGAAACAGCGCCTGGCTATCCTCCAGCAGCGCATCAACCAGCAGGCCATGGACATCAGCCGCAAGATGGTTGGCACCACCCAGCGCATCCTCGTCACCGGCCTGTCCAAGAAAGACCCGGGCGAGTACGCCGGTCGCACCGAGAACAACCGCATCGTCAACTTCCGCCACGACGATCCCGAGGTGGTGGGCAACTTTATTGATGTGGAAATCAAGGAAGCGTTACCGAACTCCCTGAGGGGTTTGCCGGTCAACAACGAACTATACTGAGGGTCTGGATCAAAACCATGGCCTGATCGGTCGTGGTGCTGGGTGATATTTCTGCAGGAAAAAGGTGTCTGAGCGCAGCGAGTTCTTTTTCCGGAAGAAATATCACCCAGCTCCGCGACCGGCCCCCAAATCAGATAAAGAGGAAAGATTGACTACCACCACCGAAGCCCGACAATTCGATCTGAGCCCGGCCGACCAACGCCGGCTGGCTGTCCTGTGCGGCCAGTTTGATGAACACCTCAAGCATATAGAGCGCCGCATGGACGTCCGGGTAGGCCGCCGTGGCCATCATTTCCGCATCGAAGGCCCGCCGGAAAACGCCACCGCCGCCACCGAGGTCATCCGCCACCTGTACCGGGAAACCGAAGCCACCGACGACATCAGCCCGGAGACGGTTCACCTGTTCATCCGGGAATCCGGCTTCGAGCGACTGCCCCAGGCCTCCGAGTGGGACGGCAACCAGATTGTCATCAAAACGCCAAAACTGCAGGCCCGGCCCCGGGGCAAGAACCAGCAGAAGTACGTCCACAATATCCGCAACCACGACGTCAACTTCGGCATTGGCCCCGCTGGCACCGGTAAGACCTGGCTTGCCGTGGCCTGCGCCGTCGAAGCCCTGAAAGACGAACAGGTCAAACGCATCCTGCTGGTACGCCCGGCTGTCGAGGCCGGTGAGAAACTGGGCTTCCTGCCCGGCGACCTGGCCCAGAAAGTGGACCCCTACCTGCGGCCGCTATACGACGCGCTGTACGAGATGCTGGGCTTCGACCAGGTTACCCGTCTGATCGAAAAAAGCGTGATCGAGATCGCTCCACTGGCGTTCATGCGCGGACGTACCCTTAATAACTCCTTCATCATTCTCGACGAAAGTCAGAATACCACCCGGGAACAGATGAAAATGTTCCTGACCCGGATCGGCTTCGGTTCCACGGCGGTGATCACCGGTGACACCACCCAGGTGGACCTGCCAAGGGGGCAGAATTCCGGCCTGATTCATGCCGCCAGCGTGTTGAGCAAGGTATCGGGAATCGGCTTTACCCGCTTCGAGTCGGCTGACGTGGTCCGTCACCCGCTGGTACAACGGATTGTGGAAGCCTATGACACCTTCGGCGACGGCGATCCGGTATGAGCCAACTGATCGTGGACATACAGCGAGCCACCGACGCCGGTGACCTGCCCACGGACGATCAGCTTGTCCGCTGGGCCCAGGCAGGCTGGCAACAAACGCACGATTCCGAGGTAACCCTGCGCCTGGTGGACGACACCGAAAGCCGGTCACTGAATCACCAGTACCGGGGCAAGGACAGGCCCACCAATGTGCTGTCCTTCCCATTTGAGGCGCCAGCCGGTATAACAGTCCCTCTGGCCGGCGACCTGGTCGTCTGTGCGCCGGTGGTGGCCCGCGAGGCCACGGAACAGAACAAGACAACCGAGGCACACTGGGCTCACATGGTCATTCACGGCCTGTTGCATCTTCAGGGTTACGACCATATCGAAGATGATGAGGCCGAGGTGATGGAAGCCCTGGAAACCCGGTTGCTGGCCAAACTTGGCTACGGCAACCCCTACGAGACAGAGGAATCGGAACCACACTCATGAGCGACGATCAGTCGAGTCGCGGCCAGGACAGAAAGTCCTGGCTGGATCGAATATCCCAGGCTTTCTCCAGCGAGCCTGAGTCCGTTGAGGACGTGCTGGGGATCCTTCGCGACGCCGAAGAACACAACATCATCGACACCGATGCCATGAGCATCATCGAAGGCGCCATGCAGGTGATCGACATGCGCGTCGAAGAAATCATGATCCCCCGCTCCCAGATGGTGACCGTCAAGGGCTCCCAGGATCCCAAATCCTTCCTCAAGGAAATCATGGATTCCGCCCACAGTCGCTTCCCGGTGATTGGCGACAGCCAGGACGATGTCATCGGCGTACTGCTGGCGAAAGACCTGCTGCCACTGGCCCTCAACAACGAGCTGAACTGGAACCGCATCCGCGAGATCCTGCGCCCGCCCACTTTCGTGCCCGAGAGCAAGCGACTCAACCAGCTGCTCAAGGAATTCAAGGAAACCCGCAACCACATGGCCATCGTGGTTGACGAGTATGGTGGTACCGCCGGCCTGATTACCATCGAGGACGTGCTGGAACAGATTGTTGGTGAGATCGAGGACGAGCATGACTTCGACGAGGAAACCAACATCAAACCCCACGGCGACGGTTCCTGGGCTGTAAAAGCCATGACCTCAGTGGAAGACTTTAACGAGTTCTTTGGCACCGAAATGGACGAGCAGGAGTTCGACACCATTGGTGGCATTGTGCTCAAGGAGTTCGGCCACCTGCCCCGCCGGGGCGAAACCATCAGCTTCTATGGCTTCACGTTTACCATCGCCAACGCCGACAATCGGGTTATCCGGTTACTGCAGGTGACGCGGGACGATGTCGAGTAACCCCCTGGCCAGAACGCCACGATGGGCCAACAATCTGGCCCTGTTGCTGGCGGGCGCACTCCAGACACTCACACTGTCTCCCTGGGAGTGGTGGTGGGTCGGGCCACTCTCCGCCGCCCTGATCGTATTTGCCGCACTGCCTCTGGCGGCCAGGCACCTGTTCCTGGCCGGCTGGATGACCGGCCTCGGGCTGTTTGCCTCCAGCGTCACCTGGATCTATATCAGCATCAGTGAACATGGCAACACGTCCATTCCCATTGCGGTCACACTGATGGGGCTGTTCGTGGCCGGATTGGCCCTGGTGCACGGGCTGGCCTTCTGGTTCTGGGGCAAACTGGCAAAGCACAGCCAGGCCCGGAGACTGATTCTCTTTCCAGCGGTATGGGTGCTGGCGGACTGGATTCGGGGCTGGCTGTTAACCGGTTTCCCCTGGTCCTACCTGGGCACCGCACACGTGGATGGCCCGCTGGCCGGCTGGGCGCCGGTTATCGGCGTACACGGCATCACCCTGATGGTCATTGCCACCGGCGCTGCCCTGTATGGGCTGTACTGGCTGATCCGGTCCAGGCAGTCCACCCGGGCAGCTATTGTCGGCGCCTGTACCCTTGCCATCTGGCTGGCCGGTCCGATACTGAATCGTATCCAGTGGACCGAGGTTTCCGAAGATACCCTGAGCTTCGCCACCATGCAGGGCAACATCCCCCAGCAGATGAAGTGGGACCCGGACTTCCTGCGGGATCAACTGGTGATCTACCTGGGCCTGACCGAAGATGACTGGAGCCGGGATATCATCCTCTGGCCGGAAACGGCCATCCCCATCACCCAGGACCAGGCCGGGCCGATCATTGAGCACATACAGTCCAAACTTGGCGAGAACAGCACGCTGATCAGCGGCATCCCCTGGTACACCTACAGTGCTGACCGGGAGGACTACACCTTCCATAACTCGATCATGGCCATCGGCGAGCAGGGTGAAGGGGTGTACCACAAGCAGAAGCTGGTTCCATTTGGTGAGTATGTTCCCCTGGAGCAGTGGCTTCGGGGCATCATCGGCTTCTTCGACCTGCCCATGTCCAGCTTCAGCGCGGGCC
This sequence comes from Marinobacter lacisalsi, assembly GCF_042651045.1. Taxonomy (NCBI): domain Bacteria; kingdom Pseudomonadati; phylum Pseudomonadota; class Gammaproteobacteria; order Pseudomonadales; family Marinobacteraceae; genus Marinobacter; species Marinobacter lacisalsi. Next base: position 201,870 of record NZ_JBHSDI010000013.1, on the reverse strand, counting down.
CGCAATATCAGGCTCCACTGTCAGCCGGCGAGGCACGTCTGACCCCCGCTATCTGTTATGAGGTGGCTTATCCGGATTTCGTGGCCATGAACGCCCGCCGTGGCAATATGCTGGTCACTATCAGCAACGACGGCTGGTTCGGGGATTCCATCGGCCCCCACCAGCATCTGCAAATGGCCCGTATGCGTGCTCTGGAAACCGGTCGCTATATGCTACGGGGCACCAACAACGGGGTAACGGCGGTGATTGATCAGAAAGGGCAGATCACCGGGCGCATCCCCCAGTTCGAACGGTCCGTAATGGATGGCGAGATTCGCACGGTCAGTGGCAATACGCCCTTCATGCTGACCGGCTCGTGGCCGGTACTGACCCTGGTGGCGATACTGATTGTGTTCGTACGGGAGCGGGTGATTCCCACTAGCCCCTTTCCCCTGGAGGGAGAGGGGCTGGGGAGAGGGGGGAGAGGTTAACCCCGCAGTTCGACCTCGGGCGCCCTGCGGGCACCTCCCCCTCTCCCTGGCCCTCTCCCTCAAGGGGAGAGGGAAAGTTTAACGCGAACTCGGTACAGAGCAGGGCTCCAGGTAGTCGATCAGCAACTGCAGGCTGGTGCGCCCGCGGAAGGTATTGGCATCCGGCTTGTAGACTACCCGGGCGCCACAGCGGGTGAAATCCGGCACCTCGGGCCCGGTGTTGAAGGCAATGCCATCAATGGCCTCACGACCGTCCACCGGTTGCAGTACCAGCTTCAGGTGATTCTCGCCGACGATGCGCTGGCTGATCACCCGGAAGTCGCCGTCAAACAGGGGTTCCGGAAAATGCTGCCCCCACGGCCCGGCCCGCTTCAGCAGGTGCGCGGTTTCCAGGCATAGTTCGGCAGGACTCAGTGGGCCATCCGTAACAATAGCCGCCTCCAGGTCGTCTTCTGTCAGAGCCTCTCTCACCGCCTCATCAAAAGCTTTGCTGAAGCGCTCCAGATCGTCGCCGGCAATGGTCATGCCGGCCGCCATGGCGTGGCCACCAAACTTCTTCAGCAGACCGGGATGACGGGCATCAACTACAGTCAGGGCATCGCGGATGTGAAGGCCAGGGATGGAGCGGGCTGACCCCTTGATTTGCTGGCCATCCTCATCCGGCGCGAATGCAATGGTGGGCCGGTGGGTCTGCTCGCGGATCCGGGCCGCCAGGATACCAATGACACCCTGGTGCCAATCCGGATCAAACAACGCCAGCCCCCAGGGCAACCCCTCCAGGTCAAGGGACATGGATGCCAGCAACTCCTGGGCCTGGGCCTTCATGTCCCGCTCAATCGTGCGCCGCTCCCGGTTGAAGGTATCCAGCTCCCGGGCCAGGCGCAGGGCCTCGTCGGGGTCATCCGCCAACAGGCAGGCAATGCCGATACTCATATCATCCAGGCGTCCGGCGGCATTGAGGCGCGGGCCCACAACAAAACCGAGATCAGTGGAGCTGATCGCGGTGTGATCGCGCCCGGCCACATTCAGCAACGCCAGGATGCCCGGCCGGGCCAGACCCTGCCGGATGCGCCGCAGGCCCTGTTCCACAAAGATGCGGTTATTGTGGTCCAGCGGCACCACATCGGCCACCGTGCCAAGGGCCACAAGGTCCAGCAGGGTGCCCAGGTTGGGCTCCGGCCGGGGTAGCCTGCCCAGTTCCCGGAGGTGCTTGCGCAAGGCGGTCAGTACGTAGAACATCACCCCGACCCCGGCGGCATTCTTGCTCAGGAAGGGGCACTCCGGCTGGTTCGGATTCACGATGGCGTCCGCTTGCGGCAACCTGTCACCGGCCAGGTGGTGATCGGTAATCACTACCTTCATACCCGCTTCCCGGGCAGCAAGCACGCCTTCGTGGGCAGAGATACCATTGTCCACCGTCACCAGAAGATCCGGGGTATCGCCCTCCTCCACCAGCCGGTGAATGATGCCCGGTGTCAGGCCATAGCCATCCGCAAAACGGCTGGGCACACGAAAGTCAATGTGGCCCAGTCCCAGCATGGAGAGTCCCAGCATGGCCACCGCCGTGCTGGTGGCCCCGTCCGCGTCAAAGTCACCGAGGATCACCACCCGTTTCTGGTGCTCGATGGCATCCGCCAGCAGTTCCACGGCCCGGTCGATACCCCGCAACTGCATGGGAGATGCCAGGTGCTTGAGGGTATAGCTCAGCTCCTCATCTGAGGAGACCCCCCGTGAGGCGTAGAGTCGGCGGAGCAACGGCGGCAGGTCACTGCCCCAGTCCGGAGGTGTTTCGGAGCCAGGGCGGCGCAAAATTTTCTTGGGAGTCATAGACACTCAGTGGTAGCCGGAAGGGGCAACCCCTCCCGGTTCATCAGGCGTATTTCCAGTGCTTTGCCATGAAGTCCTGAACGGCGGTCAGATTGTTCTCGAGCACCGTGTAGCGCTCATCCCGTTCGAACAGGTCCGCCATGTGGGCAGGCAGTTCCGGCTTGACAGACAGACCGGCCTCAGCAATGGCATCCGGGAACTTGGCGGGGTGGGCCGTGCCCAGTGTGATCATCGGCACACTGCTATCCCTTCGGCAGGCCCTGGCCGCCTTCACGCCGATGGCGGTGTGTGGGTCCAGCAGGTATTCGTTGTCGTCATATACCTGCCTGATGGTCTCGCAGGTGGTCTTGTCATCCACCGCTTCACTGTCGAACAGTTTGCGGGCATGGCGCCAGCGATAGTCCTCGATACTGACCGGCCCCTTGGCGGCATTCTCCAGCAACCGCTTTACGGCGGCGCCATCGCGGCCATGCAGGTCAAACAGCAGCCGCTCGAAATTGCTGGATACCATGATGTCCATGCTCGGCGACAGAGTATGCTCCAGCTGGTGCTGCTCGTACTTGTTGCCGCTCATGAAGCGATGCAGGATATCGTTGCGGTTGGTGGCGATCACCAGTTGCGAGATGGGCAGCCCCATTTTCTTCGCCAGGTAGCCGGCAAAGATATCTCCGAAGTTACCGGTGGGCACCGAGAACGCCATGGAGCGGTCAGGCCCACCCAGGGAGAGAGATGCCTGGAAGTAGTATACGATCTGGGCCATGATCCGGGCCCAGTTGATGGAGTTCACCGCCGCCAGCCGGACCTTGCCACCCATAAAGGACTGGTCACCAAAGCTGGCCTTGACCATGCGCTGGCAGTCATCAAAATTGCCCTTCACGGCAATGTTATGGATGTTGTCGCCAGGCACAGTAGTCATCTGGCGGCGCTGGACTTCGGATACCCGCTCGTGGGGGTGCAGGATAAAGATATCCACGTGCTCGCAGCGACGGCAGCCCTCAATGGCGGCAGAACCGGTATCGCCCGACGTAGCCCCCATGATGACCGCATGCTCTCCACGCTTTTCCAGCACGTAATCCAGCAGGCGCCCCAGCAGTTGCAGGGCGAAGTCCTTGAACGCCAGGGTCGGGCCCCGGAACAGCTCAAGCACCCATTCGTTACTGTCCAGCTGGACCAGGGGGGCGATAGCCTTGTGGGCGAAGACGGCATACGTCTCCTCCAGCATCTGGCGGAATTCCGCCTCAGGGATGGCATCGTCCACAAACGGGTACATGACGTTGAACGCCAGCTCGCTGTAAGACAGCCCCCGCCAGCTGCGGATCTCCTCAAGACTGAAATGGGGCAGCGATTCCGGTACGTAAAGCCCGCCGTCCGTTGCCAGACCGGTCAGAAGAACGTCCTCAAAGCCCAGGGCCGGGGCTTCACCCCGTGTACTGATGTATCTCACGTGCTTACCTGTCAGTTGAAGTTTTCAGCGCGGATGCGAACAACCTGGTCATCCACTTCGTCCAGGGCTTCCAGTTCCTCAATGGCCTGATTGACCTGGCGCTCCTGTACTGTATGGGTGAGGATGATGACCGGAATCCGGCCGTCATGGACCTCGGATTCCTTCTGCATGATCGATTCGATATTGATGCCATGCTCACTGAGAATGGAGGCCACCTTGGCCAGCACACCCGGACGGTCCAACGCCTGGATGCGCAGGTAGTAAGCCGACTGGGTGAACTCCATGGGCAACACTTCGAGGTTCTCGATGGCCTCGGGCGCGAAGCCCAGGTAGGGCACGCGGCCCTCCTTGCCGCCCTGGACAGCCCGGGCCACGTCCACGATATCGGCAATAACAGCCGAAGCAGTCGCTTCGTCACCGGCCCCCGGGCCGTAGTACATGGTCTGGCCAACGGCGTCGCCATCCATCAATACGGCATTCAGCACACCATCCACCTGCGCAATCAGATGACTCTGGGGTACCAGGGTGGGATGCACACGCAGTTCGATACCGCCTTCCCGACGACGGGCGATACCCAGGTGCTTGACGCGGTAGCCCAGCAGTTCAGCGTGGGCAATATCATAAGGCGTCAGACGGGAGATACCCTCGGTGTAGGCCCGTTCAAACTGAAGCGGCACACCGAAGCTGGCGGAAGCCATGATGGTGAGCTTGTGGGCTGCATCCACCCCTTCCACATCAAAGGTCGGATCCGCCTCCGCGTAGCCCAGGTCCTGCGCTTCCTGGAGCACCTCGTTGAAGGCCCGGCCCTTGCGCATCTCCGTGAGAATGTAGTTGCCGGTACCGTTGATGATGCCGGCCAGCCAGTCAATACGGTTGGCTGCCATGCCTTCACGGATTGCCTTGATAACGGGGATACCACCGGCAACGCCGGCTTCGTAGGCAACCACAACACCGGCGTTGTCAGCGGCCTCGAAGATCTCGTTGCCGTGGACAGCAATCAGGGCCTTGTTGGCGGTGACCACGTGCTTGCCCTTTGCGATGGCGGCGAGGACCAGTTCACGGGCCGTCTCGTAGCCACCGATCAGTTCAACCACGACATCCACATCGGGATCGTTGACCACGTCCATGATATCGGTGCTGAAGGGAATGTCCCCCAGATCAATATCATCCCGCCAGGTGCGTGTCGCCACCCGCGCGGTCCGGATACTGCAGCCAGCACGACCGGAAATCAGGCTGGCATTCCTGGCCAACACGTTAAATGTCCCGCCACCGACGGTTCCCAATCCGCAGATTCCGACCCTGACTTCTTTCAAGCTTTCACCTCAATGCCCGCTGAATGTTTTGCGGGCATAGTATACCGATTAGCCGGGCTCAGAACAGCACCACCGGACTCATAACCGGCGGCAGCTCACAGCAGTCCCAGGCCCTCGGCCAGCTTGTCCGCCGGCACGTAACCACGAATCATGCTGCCATCTTCCAGCACGATGGCCGGCGTCCCGGTGACACCAATGCGCTGCCCAAGCTGGTACTGCTCACCGACCGGGTTGTCACAGGTACGCTCTTCGATCTGCGCGCCCGCCTTGGCACGGCTCATGGCGGCCTGCGGGTCATCAGAACACCATACCGACTCGTACTTGAGGAACGACGGGGTACCGGTACCCGAACGGGGAAAGGCGTAGTAGTTCACGGTAATGCCCAGCTCGTTGATGCGCCCCATCTCATCATGAAGTTTGCGACAGTAGGGGCAGTCGATATCGGTGAACACGCTCACCACTGCCTTTTCTTCGCCCGCCGCCTTGAAGGCAATCACACCATCATCGCCGAAGGCCTCCATGGTTTTGGCACGGTCACCGGATCGGGCCTGTTCGGTCACATTGACCACCCCTTCGTCAGTAAGCTGCATCAGCTCGCCAGCGATCAGGTACTCGCCATCTTCGGTGGCGTAGATCATGTCCCGGTTGTTGGTCCTGACTTCATACAGACCCGAAACGACCGACTCCGACACGCTGTCAATCCGCAGCCCAGGAACCGCCTGGTTAAGACGTTCAGTAATGGTTTCCTCGGGACTCTCGGCCTGAGCGACGGGTACAACGGCAAACAGAGACAGCGCCAGGCCCGCGGCCAGACCCGTTGCCGATGCCGGCAACAATCGGGGGAAGGTATGACTCATGAATATTCCTGTGTACTGGGTAAATGGGTTGGATGTAATCAGGGCTTCAGTAAAACAGAGCCGTTATGCCGAGGCAATTTTCCGATCACGCTAATGTGACTGGGATGGGATGAAAAAGTTCAGCGGGTCGCCCGGACGGGCACTAACCCCGGGGGTGATGAGACTGGTGCAGATCCTGCAAACGCTGTCGCGCGACATGGGTGTAGATCTGGGTGGTGGAGAGGTCCGCATGCCCCAGCAGCATCTGCACCACCCTCAGGTCGGCACCATGGTTAAGCAGATGGGTGGCAAAGGCATGGCGCAGCGTATGCGGCGACAACTTCTTGCGGATGTCGGCCCGCCGGGCGTAATGCCTGACCCGGTACCAGAACGCCTGGCGGCTCATGGCGGTGCCCCGGTTACCGGGGAACAGGTCATCGGAGACACGGCCACGCAGCAGCTCACCCCTGGCTTCATTCATATAGCGCAGCAGCCAGTCCACCGCCTCCTCCCCCAGCGGCACCAGGCGCTCCTTGTCGCCCTTGCCGGTAACCCGGACCACGCCCTGACGCAGATTGACCTGATCAACCCGCAGCGAGACCAGTTCACTGACCCGCAGCCCACACCCATAGAGGATCTCCAGCATGGCCCGGTCCCGGAGCTCCAGGCGCTGATCCTGCACCTGGTCTCCCAGGGGTTCATCCAGCAATGCTTCCACGTCCGCCTCAGAGAGGGATTCCGGCAAACGGCGAGACAGGCGGGGGCTTTCGATACGCAGGGTGGGGTCTTCGGTGATCAGGTGTTCCCGCAGCAAATAACGGTAAAACCGCCTGAGTCCCGACAGGCGACGGGCCGCTGTGGCATTCTTTCGACCTTCGGCGAAAGCCGCGGAGATCCAGCCCAGAAGATCGTCGCGGGCAGCCTGCTGCAGAAGCGGAGCCGCCGGCCTCACCGACAGCCAATGGGCCAGCTTGCGAAGATCACTGCCATAGGCGGCGCGAGTCTTCTCGCCCAGACCATCTTCCAGCCACAACGCATCCAGGAATCGCTGGATAACCTGGTCATCCTCATCCCTGATTGCGCTTTTCGGCACACGGGTGCTCATGACCCCAGACCTCCAGAAGGCTTACATGCCCTGACGGCGTGTTTCGCAGAGTCTACTGCGGCCGCCTGACGCAAAAAAGGGCAGCCGGAGCTGCCCTTTTCAGGAAAGCTGCCACCGGTTTGCAAACCCGTCGCAGCCTGTTCCACCAGACTGATATCAGCCCAGCTTTTCCTTGATCCGTGCGGCCTTGCCGGACAGTTCGCGGAGGTAGTACAGCTTGGCCTGACGAACATCGCCGCGACGCTTCACGGAAATGCTGTCGATCAGACGGGAAAACGTCTGGAAAGTACGCTCAACACCCACACCGTAAGACACCTTGCGAACGGTAAAGGAAGAGTTGATGCCACGGTTACGCTTACCGATAACCACGCCTTCAAAGGCCTGCAGACGCTCACGGTTACCCTCGGTCACGCGGACCTGGACAACCACGGTGTCGCCCGGTGCAAACTCCGGGATTTCCCTGTTGATCTGTTCTGATTCAATCTGACTGATGATGTCGTTCTTGCCACTCATCGTTATGTGCTCCTGATACCCAATCTCATAATGCCCTGATTCAATCAGAGGCACCCGGTTCGTTTAAAATCTCGTCCAGCAGCTCACGCTCTTCGTCCGTCAGCACCCGCTGCTCCAGCAGGTCGGGGCGTCGCTCCCGGGTTCGCCTCAGCGACTCTTTCAGCCGCCAGCGCCGGATCTGTTCGTGGTGACCGCCCAACAATACATCCGGCACCGCCTGACCCTCGTAAATCTCGGGCCGGGTGTAGTGCGGACAATCCAGCAGACCATCAGCAAAGGAATCCTGCTCTGCTGACTGCGCATGACCCAGCGCTCCGGGGATGAGGCGTGCCACCGCATCAATGACGGCCATGGCCGCCAGTTCGCCACCGGAAAGAACAAAATCTCCCAGTGACACTTCCCGATCGACTTCCGTCGAGATCAGGCGTTCGTCAACACCCTCGTAGCGACCTGCCACGAGAATCAGACTGTCCTGTGAAGCCAGTGACTCCACCACCTGCTGGCTCATTCTCTCGCCCTGGGGCGACAGGTAAACCACACAGGCCTTGCCCGGTGCCTCCTTGCGGGCGGCATGGATAGCATCCCGCAACGGCTGAATCTTCATCAGCATGCCGGGACCGCCACCGTATGGCCGGTCATCCACCGTGCGATGCCGGTCATGGGTAAAGTCCCTCGGGTTCCAGCTCTGAAGGGTCAATAACCCGTCACGCACTGCCCTGCCGGTAATACCGTAATCGGTGACCGCACCGAACATGTCGGGGAACAGACTGATCGCGCCTATCCACACCCCTCAGAACTCCGGGTCCCAGTCCACGACCAGGCGCCCGGCCGTCAGATCCACCTCACGAACCACTTGGTCCGGCAGATAGGGAATCAGGCGCTCGCGCTGGTCAATGGAGGCGTCGTCTGCCTTGACAACCAGAACGTCGTTGGACCCCGTTTCCAGCAGATGATGCACCTTACCCAGGCGCTCACCCTCAACCGTAAACACGTCCAGCTTTTCCAGCTGATACCAGTAGTACTCGCCTTCCGGCAGTTCCGGCAACTCCTCCAGCGGCACCCGGATCTCGGCACCACCGTAGGTTCGGGCGAGGTCCCGATCATCAATTCCCTTGAGCTTGACCACAATCCCCTGCCCCTGGCGGCGACCGGTCTCAAGCTCGGCGGCGATACGCTTGCCATCCTGGAGCAATGTCCAGTGGCGGTAGTTCAGTATGCCGTCAACAGGGTCAGTATAGGAGTAGACCTTGAGCCACCCCTTGACCCCGAAGACCGAGGTAATCCGGCCGATCACAGTTTCCTGCGGATGCTGTGCCATGCCCGAACCCCGGTAAGTCTGTTACTTGGCGGCAGCCTTCAACAGCTGTGCGACACGCTCGGACGGCTGGGCGCCCTGCTTGATCCAGTGATCCACGCGCTCCTGGTCAACGCGCAGGCGCTCTTCCTGACCACGGGCTACCGGGTTGAAGAAACCTACACGCTCGATAAAACGACCATCACGTGCATTACGGCTGTCTGTGACTGCCAGGTGGTAGAAGGGACGCTTCTTGGCGCCGCCACGAGCCAAACGGATTGTTACCATTTCGACCAATATCCTGTTCTGTTGTGCGAACTTTATACGATGCGCACCAACCACGACTGCGGTGGCACGTCGACCCATACTCGAAAGGGGCGCTATTCTATGCTAATTCCCCGGCAAAGAAAACAGCCAACCGCTGTCGATTTCTACCTACGGCCCATAGGCGGCATGCCTCCGCCGCCACCGCCCGGTGGCATCATTCCCTGCATGCCCCGCATCATGTTCTGCATACCGCCTTTCTTGCCAAACTTTTTCATCATCTTCTGCATCTGCTTGTGCTGTTTGAGAAGACGATTTATATCCTGGATCTGGGTACCGGAGCCGGAGGCAATACGGCGCTTGCGGGAGTTGTTAATGCTGTCCGGGTAACGACGCTCCTTGGGTGTCATGGAACAGATAATGGCTTCCATCTGCCCAAAGGACTTGTCGTTGACCTGACTCTGCGCCATCTGGGCCATCTGCCCCATGCCGGGCAGCTTGTCCAGCATGCCGCCGATACCGCCCATGCTCTTCATTTGCTGCAACTGGTCACGAAAGTCCTCCAGATCAAAACTCTTGCCCTTCTTGATCTTTTTGGTGAGTTTTTCCGCTTTCTGCTTGTCCAGCTTGCGCTCGGCTTCCTCTATAAGGGACAGCACGTCACCCATGCCGAGGATCCGCGACGCCACCCGGTCCGGATGGAATGGCTCCAGGGCATCAGATTTCTCGCCCACACCCATAAACTTGATGGGCTTGCCGGTGATATGCCGCACGGACAATGCCGCGCCGCCCCTGGCATCGCCATCCGTCTTGGTCAGTACCACACCGGTCAATGGCAATGCATCGCTGAATGCCTTGGCGGTATTGGCGGCGTCCTGGCCGGTCATGGCGTCTACCACGAACAGGGTTTCCGCCGGGCTGACCGCTTTATGCAGGCGGCCGATCTCACCCATCATCTGCTCGTCCACATGCAGGCGGCCGGCAGTGTCCAGGATCACCACATCAATGTGCTTCTTGCGGGCGGCATCGATGGCGCCCTCAGCGATGGCGACCGGGTCCTGATCGGCAGAGCTGGGGAAGAATTCCACCCCCACTTCACCCGCCAGGGTTTCCAGTTGCCTGATGGCCGCCGGCCGGTAGACGTCGGCGCTCACCACCATAACGGATTTCTTTTCCCGCTCCCTCAGCAGGCGGGCGAGCTTGGCCACCGTGGTGGTCTTACCCGCACCCTGCAGGCCGGCCATCATGATCACGGCCGGCGGGCGCACGGACAGGTTCAGCCTCTCGTCGCCGGAGCCCATCACCTGTTCAAGCTCCTGCTGGACGACCTTCACGAACACCTGGCCCGGAGAAAGACTGCGCTGCACCTCCTGACCCAGCGCGCGCTGACGCACACCCTCGACAAAGGACTTCACCACCGGCAGGGCAACGTCGGCCTCCAGCAGGGCCATGCGAACCTCGCGCAGCGTTTCCTTTATATTGTCATCGGTCAGCTTGGCCTGGCCGGAAATTTTCCTGAGACTCCCCGAGAGTCGATCTGTCAGGTTTTCAAACATGATGGTATCCGTAAGCCCTGAAGAATGAATTGCTGAGACGTCCGCATCATGCGGGCCGCCGAAACCGACCCAAGAGCATGACTGCAAACGCAAACCGGTTGATTCCGGTTGCACAATCGCGACATTATAACCAGACTAACGCGCTGAAACGACCAACCCGGCAAATTCCACCGCCTGTTTAAGCAGGAAGCCCGGACCTTATCACATAACCACCAGCCAGGAATGCCATGGGAACGCTGATTCTCGCCGTAACCACCCTGCTCCTCTACAGCATTGGTACAGCCCTGCAGGCGCTGGGCTTTCGCGGGCGGATTGAGATCAATCGGCATGTGGTCGCCGTCATCGGTGCTCTGGGCCTGGTGGCCCACGGACTGCTGCTGTGGCAGACACTGTTCGTCGACGGGGCCCTTAACCTCGGATTTTTCCAGAGCTCGCTGCTGATTTCCTGGCTGGTGGTCGCCATCCTGCTGGTAATGAACCACGCCAAGCCGGTAGCCAGCCTGTTCCTGGGCGCTTATCCGCTGGCCGGACTGACGGTGGTGTTTGCCCTGCTGACCCACACACCACCGCGCTTCATACAAAGGGACGACTGGGGCATTCTGTCCCACATCGCGTTGTCGGTCACCGCCTACAGCCTGTTTACCCTGGCGGCGGGCCAGGCCCTGCTGCTGTATTTTCAGAACCGCCAGCTCAAGCACAACTACAACAGTCCGCTTGTGCGCAACCTGCCGCCACTGCAGACCATGGAATCACTCCTGTTCGAGCTGCTGTGGGCGGGTGTCATACTGCTCGTGCTGGCCATTGTCACTGGCGCTGTGTTCGTCAGCGACCTGTTTGCCCAGGACCTGGCCCACAAGACCGTGTTCTCGCTGATTTCCCTGGCGGTATTCGCATCACTCCTGATTGGACGGCAGACCCAGGGCTGGCGAGGCATCACCGCAAGCCGCTGGACCCTGGCGGGCTGCATCCTGCTGATGCTTGCTTATTATGGGAGCAAGTTCGTGCTGGAACTGGTGTTCCACCGGGCCGGTTGACACCGGATACCACGCCCCCTATTTTTCCCGTTTATCAGCAATAAAAGGACCCCATCTCTTGAACGAGGCATCGCTCACGGCGCTGTTCATCCTCCTTGCCGGCCTGATTGTACTGTCGGCGTTCTTCTCCAGCTCGGAAACCGGGATGATGTCCCTGAACCGGTACCGCCTCAAGCACATGGCCAAGACCGGTCACCGCGGTGCCCGGCGAGCCCAGTCACTGCTACAGCGCACGGACCAGCTGATCGGCGTCATCCTGATCGGCAACAATTTCGTCAATATCTTTGCCTCGGCCATCGCGACGGTCATCGCCATCCGGCTCTGGGGTGACGCCGGCATCGCCATCGCCACCGTCGCGCTGACCATTGTCATCCTGATATTTGCGGAGGTAACCCCCAAGACACTGGCAGCGCTGTTCCCCGAAAAGATCGCCTTTCCCGCCAGCCACGTACTCGGCCCCCTGCTGAAGATCCTCTACCCGGTAGTGTGGGCGGTCAATCTGTTCACCACTGCGATACTCCGAATGCTGCGGGTTTCCACAGAGGATGCCAGCTCGGACCACCTGTCCAGGGAGGAGCTCCGAACCCTGGTCAATGAGTCCGGATCACTGATCCCGTCCAAGCACAAGGACATGCTGGTCAGCATCCTCGACCTGGAAAAAGTCACGGTGAACGACATCATTGTTCCCCGCAACGAGATCGTGGGCGTGGATCTCGAGGATGACATCGACACCATCCTGCGCCAGCTCCGCACCAGCCAACACACCCGGCTCCCGATCTACAAGGGAGACATCAATAACATCCAGGGTGTATTGCACCTGCGCAACATCTCGCGCCTGCTTATGCAGGAAGACATCAATAAGGCCATGTTGATGCAGCTCTCGCGGGAACCCTACTTCATTCCGGAAAGCACACCACTGAACACCCAACTGATCAACTTCCAGAAAGCCAAGCGTCGCTTTGGCATCGTGGTGGACGAATACGGGGATGTATTGGGAATCGCCACACTTGAGGACATACTTGAGGAAATCGTCGGTGACTTCACCACCGACTACTCGGAAACGAGCCCGGATATCATCCCCCAGGACGACGGTACCTTCATCATTGATGGCAGCGCAGCGGTTCGTATCATCAACAGGGACCTGGGCTGGAAACTGCCTATCGACGGACCCAAAACCCTCAACGGCCTGATTACGGAAACCCTGGAATCCATTCCGGAAACCAACGTGTGCCTTGTCATCCATGGCCACCGGACCGAGGTCCTGCAGATCAAGGACAATGTGGTGAAAGCAGCCATTGTCCACCCAATACCGAAGAAGAAAACCTTCAGACGGAAAAAGGCCTCCTGACACCTTATACCGGCAAGATCTAACTGACGCTTTTTAGAAAGATTAAGATTTAACCGATTTCTTGACCGGACCAGCTCCTCTGCCCAAGACTGTCAGTGTGCGACTCGTTTGCCGCATCCAACAACAATAAAGGTAACGCCAGAGGAGAAGGTCCATGAGCCTTTCACATACCGTGGGTTTGTTCACACACCCCGACGAAGAATGGAAAGCGATTCGCGAGGAATCCGAGTCCGTCAGCAAGTTGTATTTCGGTCATATCCTGTTACTCGCATTGATTCCCACCGCTGCAGCCTTTTACGGCACCACCCAGGTGGGCTGGCAGGTGGGCGGCAGTCAACTGATAAAACTGACTACTGCCAGCGCCCTGCAGTTATGCGCCCTGGCCTATATCGCAATGCTTGTGGGCGTATTCATCATCGGCAAGTTCATTGACTTCTTTGCTGCCACCTATGATGTCAGGGAAAACACACCAAGAGGCGTCACGCTGGCTGCCTATACGGCAACACCGATTTTTCTGCTGGGCGTTATCGCCGTCTATCCCAATATCTGGGTCAATATGGCAGTGGGTACGGCGGCCATTGCCTATGCGGTCTACCTGCTCTATGAAGGGCTGCCAATACTCATGAAAATTCCTGAAGAGAGGGGCTTCATGTTCGCCTCATCCGTGCTGACGGTTGGCCTGGTGATGTTCGTCGGCCTGCTCGCGATCAGCGTTGTCATCTGGAGTATGGGTATAGGGCCGCAATACATCAGTTAAACCTGCCAATCCAACCTCTGGAAACAGGCCGACCCATTAGGGCCGGCCTGTTTGTCAGGGATGACGAGCCCACATCTTTGGATGTCTTATTGTAACTGACCACCCAATTAACAATAATTAATCGTGTAACCCTGGCATCTTTTGCGATAGATTACGCGTATAAAGAACCAATCCAGAGTAAGCTCGGTAAAGTATCCGGTTGAGGCGTATCAGGAGTCAGCCATGAACAGACAATCCGGCATACATTACCTGCACGACCGCCCGGGTGCAGGGTCGCCGGTATCAGTTCCTCCGGAGGTCACCCGCATCAGGGACACGGTGGTAGCTGGGCTGGGCGATCTGCTGCAGGGAGCGTTCGATGCTGTCGACGACTCCCTGTTTGAGCTGGCCAACAACGCCCGCAGCAATAACGAACAAAACCGCTACTTTGAGGCAATGCGGGAGATTCGCATCAAGCGCAAGGGCGTCGAGAAGCAGTTCCAGCATTCGGTGGGAGCTCTGTTCAATCACCCACCCCTGGCAGATGCCGACCAGCAATCCCAGGACCAGCTTCAGAACCAGGAGACGGCTTCGCCCGAGAGCCTTTCTCTGGTACAGGACGACGATCTGGAAGAACAGGTCGCCCTGAGTGCAATGATTTCCAAGGCCCGCTCCTATTTCCAGGGGCCGCTGCTGCAACTACAGACACGATTCACGGTTATCTACCCCAGCGCTTCCGAAGAACGCCCGGTCAACCCGCTGCTGCCGGACTACATCTGTCGCGCCTTTGCCGAGGCCGCCGGCGCCTTCGAGATCCAGATTCGCGAACGGCTGATTGTCCTCAAGCAGTTTGACCGCTATGTCGTGGCCAACCTCGGCATGCTGATGGATGAGGCCAACCGCATCCTCATCCAGGCGGGCATCGTGCCCAACTTCCGCTACCATGGCAAAAACCGCCAAGAGAGTTCGGAAATCCCGGCCTCCTCCAGCCAGAATACGGCTGGCAGTCACGCCGCGGAAGCTCAGGAAAGCTATCAGGTCAGGGAGAATGACGCCCTGTTCCAGCAGATCCGCCAGCTGCTGGCTGAGCAGCGTGGCCACCGCAGCTACAGCACCAGCCATTATGGCAGCAGCCATGGTCATGGCGGCACCGAAATTCATATTGTCGGCGGTGCGGAACTGCTACACATGTTATCTCAGGCCTCCGCCAACACCGCCCGGCAGAATGCCGCCCAGGACAACCTGAGTGCCGGTGAGCCGGTTACTGTAGACCTGCGCGACCTGATTGAGCATGTCCTTGAGACCCATGAACCGGAAGATGGCAAGCAACCTGCCCTTCAGGAAATGGACGAGGATCTCATCAACCTCGTCTCCATGCTGTTCGAGTTCATCCTTGACGACTACAACCTGTCAGCACCAATCCAGGTTCTGATCAGCCGGCTTCAGATTCCCATTCTGAAAGTGGTCATCAAGGACAAGTCGTTCTTCAGCCGCGCCAATCATCCCGCCAGAAAACTCCTCAATTCCCTGGCCCGGGCCGGAATCGGCTGGAGTAATGCAGACGAGAAGTCCCGCGACAAACTTTACGAGCAGATCCACAACATCGTTGCCCGGATCCTGGATGAGTTCGATGGCGATATTCAGCTGTTCGAGACGCTGGGCGAAGAATTCGACCAGTTCCTGACCCGGGAGAACCGCAAGGCCTCCCTGGTGGAACAGCGTACTCGCGAATCCGAGCGTGGCCGCATCAAGTCACAGAAAGCTCAGGACACGGTGGACCATCTGCTCAAAGAGAAGCTGGCCCGGCGCCCCGTGCCGCCTGCCATTCACGATATCCTGGTGAACGGCTGGAGCCGGGTGATGTTCCTGGCCTACCTGCGCAACGACGTGGAACACCGCTGGGAGCAGTCGGTCCGCGTGGTGGACGACCTCATCTGGTGCCTGCACCCGCATCTGGACGACGACGAACGGGACCAGTGGGTGCGGGTAGTGCCACGCCTGCTCAAGGCCCTGCGTGCGGGTCTGGAGGAGGTCTCCTACAATTCCTCCCGTCTTGACGAGATGATGGCGCAGCTCAAGCACGAACTGACCGAAGCATTCCGTAATCTCGCCCTCGCAGAGGCCAGGGAACCCGACGATATGGAACCCGAACAACCGGTGTTGGAAGAAGCCGTCGAGCCCGAAGAGCCACTGGAGGCCGGGGTCGCTGAATACCTGTCCGACATCGATGCAATCAACGTCGGCCAGTGGGTGGAGTTCCGCCTGGTCAACGGGTCCAGCTTCCGCTGCAAACTCTCCGCCATTATTGACGAGGCCGACTGTTTTGTCTTCGTCAACCGCATGGGCCTGAAAGTCATTGAGAAGACCCGTGTCGACCTCGCCCACGAGATGCGCCGTGGGCGGCTGACAGTGCTGGAACAGGGCGCCCTGATCGACCGGGCCCTGGATGCGGTGGTAGGCACACTTCGCAAGCAGGCCTGAGCGGGTCATCCAGTCTCGCAAAAAAAAAGCGCCCCGGAGGGCGCTTTTTCGTTCATGACAGGCCAGGAATCAGGCTTCCTGCTCCTTGGCGGCTGCCTTGACCATCTCGGCCAGCTCGCCGGATTCAGACATTTCCAGCACGATGTCACAACCACCTACCAATTCCCCATTGATGTACAGCTGGGGATAGGTCGGCCAGTTGGAGTAGGTCTTGAGGCCCTCGCGCAGCTCCTGATTGTCCAGGATGTTCACGAACGCAAACCGCTCACCGCAAGCCATCAGCGCCTGGACGGTGCGGGAAGAAAAACCGCACTGGGGCGCCTGGGGAGTGCCCTTCATGTAAATGATGATCGGATTCTCTTCCAGCTGGCTCTTGATCTGCTCATTGATATCCACAATTTCACCTCATGCAATCGGTATCGGACTACGAGTCATTGTACACGGGAACCCCAATCCCGACCAACATACTCGGGTATATCGACATGCGGGACACTGGATTGTCATCCCCCCGGGAACCCTATAGACTTGTTGCTTTTCGTCCTCAGGGACCTTCGGGAGCCCCTCGGAAAATCCTGACAGTCCGCTGCCAGGGCTTTCCCGGGGGCTTCTCAATCAAGGCCGTACAGCCGGTGCGAAAACCGCATTCCGGCGTATTTTCTATTTGCTGTCGGCCGGGGGAAAACAACGGGCATCGCCATGGCTGCAAGACACTTTCTGACACTCAATGACCTGACTATCAATGAACTGAGCGACCTGCTGGACCATGCCAGTTTCCTGCGCCGTGAGTGGCAAGCCGGAAAGGTCCGTAACAGCCTTGGCAACCGGGTGCTGGCAATGATATTCGAGAAGTCGTCAACACGTACCCGGGTGTCTTTCGAAGCCGGCATGTCACAGCTTGGCGGCAGCGCCATGTTCCTGTCCCCCCGTGATACCCAGCTTGGCCGGGGTGAGCCCATCGAGGACTCCGCACGGGTCATCTCGAGCATGGTGGACGCTGTCATGATCCGCACCTTCGCCCACGAAAAGGTAGACCGGTTTGCTCAGGTATCACGGGTACCGGTGATCAACGCGCTCACGGACGACTTCCACCCCTGCCAGCTGCTCGCAGACATGCAGACCTACCGGGAACACCGGGGAAGCATCGCCGGCGCGACAGTGACCTGGGTGGGCGATGGCAATAATATGTGCAATTCGTACATCAATGCGGCCCGCATTTTCGGTTTCCACCTGAATGTAGCGTGTCCGGAAGGCTACGCTCCGGACAACGACCTGCTGAGCGCACACGAGAGTTGCGTTACCGTATTCGACGATCCCCGGGAAGCGGCTCGCGGCGCAAACCTGATTGTCACCGATGTGTGGGCATCCATGGGTCAGGAACAGGAAGCCGAGGAACGCCGGAAGATCTTCGCCCCCTACCAGGTCAACCCCGCACTGATGGACCTGGCCGCGCCGGATGCCCTGTTCATGCACTGCCTTCCGGCCCACCGGGGCGAGGAAATTTCCGATGACATGCTGGACCAGCCCGGCTCGGTAGTCTGGGATGAGGCCGAAAACCGGCTGCACGCACAGAAGGCTCTGCTGGAGTTTCTGATTCTGGGAAAGCTGGAGCAATAGCCAGCCATTCACCCTGACCGGAGTAGCGACATGCCGCCACCCAATCTGCCGCCCGACAGCTGGCTTCTCGATGTCAGGGCACTGGGCTGTGGCTACGGGTCCGGCAACGTGGTCTCCGATGTACGCTTTGCCCTGGGCCATGGCGATATTGGCTGCCTGCTGGGCCCCAGCGGCTGTGGCAAGAGCACAATCCTGAGGGCCCTGGCCGGATTCCTGCCGGTCAGCGAGGGCGAAATCCGTCTCAACGACCAGGCCATCAGTGTACCGGGTTTTACCCTGCCCCCCGAGCAGCGTCGGATTGGCATGGTATTCCAGGACTACGCCCTGTTCCCTCATCTGACCATTGCCGAGAACGTCGGCTTTGGCCTTAAGGGCCTGAGCCGCAGCGAAAAACGTACCAAGACCGCCTCACTGCTGGAGCTGGTCCATCTCCAGGACCTGGCAGACCAGTATCCCCACCAATTGTCCGGCGGTCAGCAACAACGTGTTGCCCTGGCGCGGGCGCTGGCACCGGAACCGACGCTGATCCTGCTGGATGAACCCTTTTCCAATCTGGATGCTGACCTGCGCCGACGCCTGAGCCTGGATGTGCGGGATATTCTCAAGGAGCTGGGCATCAGCGCCCTGCTGGTGACCCACGATCAGCAGGAAGCCTTCGCCATGTGTGATCAGGTGGCTGTGCTCAAGGATGGTCAGATCCAGCAGTGGGACGTTCCCTACAATCTCTATCACGAGCCGGCAAACCGGTTTGTGGCGGGCTTCGTGGGCCAGGGCGCGTTTATTCCCGGGCAGGCCAGCGGGGCGGATACCATCGAATCCGAACTGGGCAGCCTGGTGGGAAAACGCAACCGCCAGTGGCGGGCGGGCACCTTGCTGGACGTACTTATCCGACCGGATGACATTGTCCATGACCCGGCCTCAGACCTCAGGCCCAGAGTCATCGAGAAGACCTTCGCAGGTACATCAACGCTTTACCGCTTCCGCCTGTCCGACGACACAGAGTTCGAGGCACTGTTCCGCAGCCACCTCGATTTCCGGCTGGGGGAACATGTGCCCGTGCGGGTCGAAGCCGACCATCTGATTGCCTTCCAGCGAACCTGAGGTGCGGCAGGCCCCACCCGCTCCGGCAAAAGAAAGTGCGCAACAAAAAAAGCCGGTCATCTGGGATGACCGGCCGTACAATGACGAATGAAACAAGGAAAGTTCGTACTGACAACACTCTGGCAGATCGACTGCGCTTACCCGAACTGCATACATCGCGGCCAATCCAGCCTGCCTTACACCTCTCATACTAGCGATCGTAGCGACAGCGTCAGTTGTCCTTTGGTATACCTTTGTAAGGTTTTGTAGGGCATTTCACGCAAAGGGACCAGTGAGCCCGGCTTACTGGCGGCGGGGCCATACCAGGCTGAAGCGGGCCCCCCCGAGCTCCGCGCTGCGGCCCACGAACGACTGACCACCGTGCCAGAACAGGATGCGACGGACGATGGAAAGCCCCAGGCCATAACCACCGGAGTTTCTGGTACGACTGTCGTCCAGCCGGGCAAAAGCGCTGAACACCTTCTCCCAGTCCTGCTCCGGCACGCCAGGACCATCATCCTCAACGTCAATACGGCAGTTTTCCTGATCCAGAAGACAACGGACCCTCACCTCCCGACGGGCGTAACGGCAGGCATTGCCCACCAGGTTCTGTATGGCCCGGTGCATGTATCGGGGCTCGATATCGCTTTCGGAAAACACCTCGGACGACTCGGGAATCACCGCCTCGATATTGGCCCCGGGATGGATCACCTGCTGCTCTTCCACTACCTGACGCACGATGTCCGTGACACGGTCAGGGCGCAGGCTGAACACTGGCCCTCCCTGCTCCAGGCGAGCATAGGTAAGTATCTCGTCAATCAGCTCGTCGAGCTCCTGGATGTCATTATCGATGCCGTCAAGCTGGCGCTGCAGAGTCTGCTCGTCTTTGGCCGTCTCGACCATCTGCACGCCAAAACGGATACGGGCGACCGGCGTACGCAATTCATGGGATACCGCATGGATCATTTCCCGCTGCACTTCCACCAGGCGCTGGATCTGGTCCGCCATACCGTTAAAGGAACGGGACAGCCGGGACACCAGGTTGCCCTGCCCCGGTTCAACCCGGGCCTCCAGCTCGCCCCGGGAAATGCGGACCGCCACCGACTCCACGGTTCTAAGGTTCTGCTCCAGGTCGCGCATCAGCAGGCGCACGGCAACCATCAGCACCAGTCCCGCCAGCGCGACCAGCAGCGCAACCACCGGCCAGGTCAGCGACTGGAAACCCGCCGGCATCGCCATCCGCATCAACGAGCCATTTTCCAGTCGGAGCACGACCTGCCCCTGCCGCTCGCCGCCGAAGAACACCATATTCTGCCCCGAGACCCGCTCGAGCACCTCCGGTGGTGGCAACTGTCCGGCGCGGTCGACCACCTCCAGGGTGACGTTGAGTTCCTCCGCCAGTACACGGGCCATCTCGTCCCTGTCCTCTGGCGTGGCCTGATTCAGGTGCCACAGCACCGTTAACGCAGTGGCCTCGGCGATGCCACGGTATAGTTCCCGCAAACGTAGTGAAAGGACGCTTCCGGAGTCATTGGCGATCAACGCCTGCGGACCAACCTGATCGGAAATCACTGGCGTCTGCCCATAGTGCAGGCGCTCGCTGATCACCGGGCCCAGTGAGAGCCTCTTAGCGTTGGTAATCTGGAAATCATAAAGGGGAGACAGCCAGTGGTACTGCTGTGCGGGTGAAGGGGTACGGGCAAGCCATGTCATCAACGGCTCTGCAAGCTGCTCCTGCCATGCCTGGTGACGTACCGATGCCAACCCCCACCAGATCAGCGAGCAGACAAGGGTAATCAGCACCGCGAGACCGGCCAGACGGGCGAATAACTTGATCGTAAAAGTAAAAGGCATTAGCGGCCCTGACAGGGGCAGTATCACTGCCCGTTAACACTGCCCGGTCGTCGGTCAGGCTTCCCTGACGAACAGGTAGCCCTTACTCCGAACGGTCTTGATCCGGCGCGGGTGCACCGGGTCGTCACCAATCTTGGGACGGATACGGGAGACCCTGACGTCAATAGACCTGTCCTGACCATCGTACTCGATACCTCGCAGGGCAGTGAATATTTCCTCACGGCTGAGCACACGGCCAGCGCTGCGGGCCAGCAGCCAGAGCAGGTCGAATTCGGCGCTGGTCAGGTCAATGCTTTCGCCATCCAACCAGGCTTCCCGCATGGAACGGTCCACCACAAGGTCATTGAACTGAAGCCTAGAAGGTTCATCGCCGGACTCTTTGTCACTCTCTCCCTCTGCCCCGGCGGGGCCGCCTGCACGACGTAACAGGGCCCTGATACGGGCCAGCAGAACCCGGGGCTTTACGGGCTTGCCAACATAGTCATCCGCCCCCATTTCCAGACCCAGCACCTGGTCCAGGTCGTCACTACGGGCCGTAAGCATGATGATCGGGCCCTGGTAGAATGGACGAACCCGCCGGCAGATGGACAGTCCATCCTCCCCCGGCAACATCAGATCCAGCACCACGAGATCCGGCCGTTCATTGCGGATACGCTCAACGGCATTACCTCCGTGGCTTTCGTGAGTGACCACCAGACCGTTGCTCTCAAGGTATTCCCTTGTGAGGTCTGCCAAACGTTCATCGTCCTCGACAATGAGGATTCGCCAGCCTTCGTTTGTCTGTTCCACGCCGTCCATCTCTATTTGTGTTGTTATCCGTCAGAGAGCGCCCCTGTCTCCGGGTGCACCCTTGCCTTGCATCCGTTCCGGCTCCGGGGCCGGAACGCGGGCTTCACTGGCCTTTAGCAAACTCAGCAGCTTACCCGAATCTTGTAACATTGATTATACATACTGTCGCGGGAAATACATGATGCCACTCGCTGTTACCTTCAGTCACAAAAGATAGCAGCTTCTCGCCCCGTCGCCACGCATCAGCGCGTCAGCACGGTCATCAAGTCGTCATTATGAAGTCATGGGGGTGTCACAGGCTCTTCATAACCTTGTCCTGAAATGGACAACAAGAGAGTTTGCCATGACCGCCCAAACCGCACGCGCTGCTGCTTCCCGACGCCTGCTGACCCAGGTTACCCGCGACCCGGAACTGGTTTTGCAGGCCCAGAGACTCCGCTACGACGTTTTCTCCGCCGAATATGATTCGGACCTGGGGGCCGAGATTCCCGGACTGGACGCCGATCCGTTTGATCAATGGTGCGATCACCTGATGGTGACCGACAGCACCACCGGCGAACTGGTAGCCACTACCCGGATTCTGCGACAGGACCAGATTGTTCATACCGGAGGCTTCTATTCCGAAAGTGAGTTTGATCTTTCGCAATTGCTGTCCCGCCCCGGACGGGTGGCTGAACTGGGCCGCACCTGTGTACACCCGGACTATCGTACTGGCGCCACCATAGGTCTGCTTTGGGCCACCCTGGCAGCCTGGCTGACCGAACACAGGGTTGACCGGGTGATCGGATGCGCCAGTATCAGCATGTCTGATGGTGGCCTGAAGGCCTGGCGTATTGCCCGCCACCTCCAGGACCGGTATCTTTCTTCTGGTGAAGATCGGGTCTGGCCACGGCGTTCACTGCCCCACCTGACCCGGGCGGACTCCGGCCGGCCGGTGGACATCCCTGCCCTCATCCGCGCCTACATGCGCCTGGGCGCCCGGGTATGTGGGGAGCCATGCTGGGATCCGGAGTTCCGCTGTGCCGATGTGCTGGTATTGCTGGAGGTCAGTGAGCTGTCGGCCCGCTATAGCCGGCATTTCATGCGCAGGAGCAGCGCCCCTGAGTAGCGCCCTGAAACGGGGGCAAAGCGCTCAAAACGCGTGGTTGGTACCTTGCCCCAAAACCTGTTGCGGAGAAAACCATGGCAGCATTGCGCCTGGCGTTCAGATTGCCCCTGCTGATGCTTGTGCTGAGCGTGACGGCCCTGGTTGCCTTGCTGTTCCTGCTGGCCGAAGGGGTGACCCGACGCCGGTACGACCGCACCCGGTTGGCACAACTCTGCTTCGTGTGCTGTTACCGCTGCCTGGGCCTGCGAATCCGGCAAACAGGACCCACACCCCGGAGCCCTGCCCTGCTGGTAAGCAATCATATCTCATGGAGTGACATTCCGGTGCTGGGCGGGCTGACGCAAACCCGCTTCCTGTCCAAGGCCGAGGTAGCGCGATGGCCACTGGTGGGCTGGCTGGCCCGCCAGGCAGGCACGCTGTTTATCCGCCGTGGCGGTGGCGAGGCGGCACAGCGGCGCAACGATATCAGGGAAACCCTGGAAGCAGGCCAGTCAGTCTTGATTTTCCCGGAGGGCACCACGTCTGCCGGCCTGACGGTGCTGCCGTTTTTCCCGAGGCTGATCGGTGCCGCCACGGCAGCTGGTGCCCCTATCGTGCCGGTCAGTATTGCCTACGTGCGGGAAGATGACCCGTGCCATGTAGCACCGTTTATCGGGGATGACGAATTCACCCATCACCTGATACGTATGCTGGCGGCGCCAGCGCCGGAAGTGCGGGTGACCTGGCATCAACCGGTGGCACCATTACCCGGCGAGAGCGCCCGCGACCTGAGCAACCGCGTGCGGGAGGTCATTGTCGAGGGACTGCGCCGCAGCCATCAGGAAGCCGGTGTCAGGGGCGCCCCTGCTGCCACCTCATCATCAGTGGCTTCCCGGGCGGAAATGATCTCCAGATCAAAGTAGAGCGTGAAACCCGCCAGGGGATGGTTAGCGTCCACCCGGATCAGGTTGCCGTCGATACCCACCACCTGGACCACCTGGGCTTCATCCCCGGTATTGGTCTGGAATTTCATGCCTACCTGCAGGTTCTCCACACCTTCAAACGCGGACCGGGGTAACTTGCGCACCAGCTCCGGGTTATGCTCTCCATAGGCCAGGGCCGGCGGCACGGTAACCTCCAGGCAATCGCCCGGCGAGCGCCCCTTGACGGCCTTCTGGATGCCCTCGATGACATTGTCGGAGCCTTCAAGGAACTGCAGCGGCTCTCCCCCTTCGGACGTGTCCACCACCTCCCCGACCTTGTTCTTGAGGCGGTAGTGAACGGTGTAGATCATTGGTCGTTGCATCAGTGACGAGACTCTTCGGGTGATTCGATGGCGCCGGACTGCTCCAGGGCAACCGTCAGCAGCCGGCGGTTAAGCCAGGCGGAAGGGCCTTTACGGGACAATAGTCCCATGCGCTCCAGGTAAGGTTGCAGGTCCGGGCGCCCGACATTGGCTCTCATGGCCCTGGCGAAGGTGCGCAGCTTACCACGGGTTCCGGCTGTCGCCGACTTCAGTCCCTGCAGTGCCTTCGCCAGGACCAGCTCCTCAGAGGTCAGATCACAGCCGAACGGGAATGGCGGGAAGGCTTCCCCTTCTCCCACCGAGCCAAGAACCTCGCGGACATGCGCCGGCGTATTGTCCCGCCAGGAGGGCGGCAGTTTGAAATCCTTGCGTACCTTTCCGGCCTTCTGGGCCTGCTTGAGCAATGAGGGTTGGAAACGGGCGTCGGCAATGCGAATCAGCGCCAGGTAGACCTCCTCATCCGACTTGCCACGCAGATCCGCCACACCGTATTCAGTGATCACGACATCCCTCAGATGGCGGGGAATAGTGCAATGCCCATAACTGAAGACAATGTTCGAAACCGTCTCTGCGCCGCTCTCGCGGGTACTGCGCAGGGTGATGATGGAACGAGCCTCCGGCAGGTCGTGGGCCATGGCTACAAAATTGTACTGGCCACCCACGCCACTGACCACGCGGCCATCCTCCAGCCCATCGGATACCGCTGCGCCAGAGAGGGTATGCATCATCGCCGAGTTGATGAAACGGGCATGCCGTCGCTGGGCCGCCTTTAACCGTTGACTGCCGAACCGGTGATCGTAGAGGTCGTTGATGAAATTCACACTGGTCATGGCGATCCGGCGCCGCTCCTGCTCGTCCAGGTCACGCAGCTGCTGGTAAAAATCAGCCGGCCCCAGATAGAACCCTCCGTGAATCACCACGCCGGACTCGCTGACCGACTCGCCACGATTTGCTCTTTCCTGGGTTTCAAGGTCGTCGTAAACCTCACGCTTGAGGATGCCGGCCTTCATCAGGTGCATAAAGCCATCCACCATCATCTCGCTACACCCATACAGCCCTTCCCGGAAAGTCCCGGTGTCGCCCTCTCTGGCAATGAACGGGAACCGGCTGGCAATCCGTAGTCGCTCGTAGAGAGCGTTCCACTGATCGTTGTGATGGTGACGAAGAATCGTGCTATGAACCACCGCAGCCCCCAGCGAGCCGATGCCCACCTGCAGCGTACCGCCATCCTTCAGCAGGCTACTGGCATAGAAACCGATCAGGTGATCTGCGGGGCTGATCGACCCCTGGGGCACCGGGAACAGCGGGTAGTCGGTATCGGGATGCTCCAGCAGCAGGTCAAAATCGGATACCGGTACCGCAGCGTGATGACCGAGCCAGGGCAGGTTACGGTTCA
This sequence comes from Marinobacter lacisalsi, assembly GCF_042651045.1. Classification (NCBI taxonomy): domain Bacteria; kingdom Pseudomonadati; phylum Pseudomonadota; class Gammaproteobacteria; order Pseudomonadales; family Marinobacteraceae; genus Marinobacter; species Marinobacter lacisalsi. Next base: position 176,523 of record NZ_JBHSDI010000013.1, on the reverse strand, counting down.
GCTCACTCACAACAGCAACCTTTTGGCCGGCGGCTTCCTGCTGCCTCAGCAACGGCACCAGATCCAGGGTCAGGTCCGGGTTGCAGCTCAGGCTCAGGTCACCGTCGGGCTCCCTTTCGGGGGCCACCATCTGACAGATCACATTGACCCCCTGGGCCACCAGGTCTCGAACCGCGTGGGTGTAATTGGTACAGATGTAGTTGCGCTGCTGATCCTCATTATGGAGGAAACTGCCGGCCTTGAAGAAAAACTCGGAGACTTTCACATTCGGCGGCAGGCGCTTGTCCAGGACGTCGCGGGCATAGGCAAGTTCGGGTACATCGCCGTACAGCCGTCTTACGAAGGGATCAAGGAACTGTCGTTCCAGGAAAGAGCTGCCCCGGGGTGCCAGCATCGAGATGGCGGTCAGGATATGGAGGTCGATGGACGGGTCCTGACGGGCCCGCTCATATAGCGCATTCACGAGACGGACGGGCTTGCCCAGGCCCAGGGGCAACCCCAGCACTATGGTCTTGCCTACCCGCCGGATAATCCCATCGACGCAGGCGTCAGCGGTCGTTTCCCTGAACCTTTCCGGTCTGTCCGACATGGTGTTGATCAGTCTCCCTGCTGCGGTATAGATGAGATGATGATCCCACGTCGGCAGGGCAGTGACAATTGAGGAAATTCAGGAGAACGTCAGCAAAGAAGGGGAAATGCAGCGCGGAGACCTGGTGATCTCAGAATCTCCAGCGCAGGTTGAGTGCCGCACCCTCGTTGATCAGCGCAACGGAGTGATCGGCCTGGGCGGACTCCGACGCGTAACGGCGCCCGGGATGCTCAGGGGCACTGGACAGCCGCCAGCTCAACAGCCGCGACCCCAGGTCCATCAGGGCATCTTCATCGTCGTAGATGAAATCGCCTGACATGCGATCCTGAATCTCATGAGGATCCCCGGTGTAGATCTCATTCGGCAGGGTTTCACGTTCGCCCGCCTCAGCACGAACGACAAAAGCCACCGTGTTCAATATCAGCAATGCGAGGAAGATGCGAGTAATCATAATATCCGGCCTGCAAAGGTACTTGTAAAATTCGTTTTACATTTATGGCTAGAGTCTAAACCTTTGCTCATGGAACTCTGTGATTTCTTGCACAGCAGGCCCCAACTTTTGAAGCGATTTGTTATTCCATGTAACAGAATGTATCCGGAGGCGAGAAGAGTCGATGAGGGTGATTAACGGTAACACCACGTAAATGAACTCCCGCCCCGGTCGGGGCGGGTCAGGACGATGCTCAGGGACAGGGATAGGTGAATTCCCGGTGCAGCTCTTCCAGGGCCTGGAGCAACTCATCATTCAGCTCCACTGTTGCTGAGCCGATGTTCTCCCGAAGCTGCTCCATGGTCGTGGCGCCGATGATGTTGCTGGTCACAAACCGGCGGCTGTTCACCCAGGCCAGAGCCATCTGGGCCGGAGTCAGGCCATGGGCCCGGGCCAGATCACAGTAGGCCCGGGTTGCCTGTTCGGCACGCTCACCCTGGTAACGGACAAACCGCTTGAAAAGCGTCATGCGGGCATTGTCCGGACGCTTGCCGTCCAGATACTTGCCGGTCAGCATACCAAACGCCAGTGGCGAATAGGCCAGCAGTCCCATATCTTCCCGGTGGGCCACTTCCGCCAGGCCCTGCTCAAAGGTCCGGTTCAGCAGGTTGTAGGGGTTCTGGATGGTCGCCGGCCTTGGCCAGCCATGCTTCTCGGCCAGCTGCAGATACTTCATCGCGCCCCAGGGTGTTTCGTTGGACAGGCCGACGTGGCGGATCTTGCCTTCCTGAACCAGCTCATGCAAAGCACCCAGGGTTTCCTCGATGGGCGTGTAATCCTCGTTGTCCCGGTGCCGGTATCCCAACTGGCCGAAGAAGTTCGTACTGCGATCCGGCCAGTGCACCTGATAAAGGTCGATGTAGTCTGTCTGCAGGCGTTTCAGGCTGGTCTCACAGGCCTCCCGGATATGGTCGCGGGTCAGGCGAGGACCATTACGCAGATAAGTCAGACCATTACCCGGCCCGGCGACCTTGGACGCTATGACCAGATCGTCACGGCGACCACGCTGCGCCAGCCAATTGCCCAGGTATTGCTCGGTCAGCCCCTGGGTTTCCGGCCGCGGAGGCACCGGATACATCTCCGCCGCGTCGATGAAGTTAATGCCTTCGCCCACGGCGTAATCCAGTTGTTCAAACGCTTCCTGTTCAGTGTTCTGCTGCCCCCAGGTCATGGTACCCAGGCAGATCAGGCTGACGTCCAGGTCGCTGCGACCCAGTTTTCGCATCTCCATCCTTCCTCCAACGGCTTGTTCCGGTTACAGGTTCACGCCCGGAAATTCAGTCAGGACGCGGGTTTCAAGGGAATGTCACAAATGTGAAGTCTGACTGTCATATTCCGTTTCCATAGTGGAATAACGGAAAACCAGTGATGCAAGAGGTTACCCGCAACGTCAGGAATCATCCAGCAAGGTTATTGAATGAGTGAAGTCATCAGTCAGCCCCTGAATCGCCGCGTTACCGTTGTCTCTGAGACTTTCCCGCCAGAGGTCAACGGCGTGGCGAATACCCTGAAGTACCTTTGCCAGGGGCTGAGCGCGAATGGGCACCAGGTACAGGTGGTCAGGCCGGCCCAGAAATCCGACCGCAACGTGGCACCGGCCTCCGACAGCCAACCCCGGCTGTTCCACGAACTGGTAAGGGTCTCGGGCCTGCCCCTGCCAGGCTATACGGCTCTGCAATTCGGCCTTACCCGCCAGAAGCGTTTGCGCGCGCTCTGGACACGGCAGCGCCCCGACCTGATCTATGTCGCCACCCAGGGCCCCCTTGGCGTCACGGCGGTCACCGTTGCCCGCGAGCTTGGCATTGCGGTCTGCTCGGGCTTCCACACCAACTTTCACAGCTACAGCCGCCACTACCACGCCGCTTTCCTGGAACGCCTGCTCAAACGCTACGGCCGCTGGTTTCACAACCGCACGGCCCTGACCCTGGTCCCCACCCGTCGCATGGCCGCCCGGGTGAGCGCCATGGGCATCCACCCCGTCGGGCTGTGGAGCCGTGGCGTGGATTGTCGACGCTTTTCACCCCACAAGCGGGACCAGGAGCTCCGTGCCAGCTGGGGCCTTCAGCCCCAGGACCGGGCGGTGCTCTACGTAGGCAGGCTCGCCTCGGAGAAAAACCTGCAACTGGCTGTCTCCTGCTTCGAGCGGATTCACGCCCTGCACCCGAGAGCCAGACTGGTTCTGGTGGGTGACGGCCCGCAGCGCAAACGACTGCAGCAGAGACATCCCGAGTACGTGTTCTGCGGCGTCCAGGAGGGTGAAGCCCTGGCCCGGCACTATGCCTCTGGTGACCTGTTCCTGTTTCCCAGCAAGACCGACACCTTCGGCAACGTGGTCACCGAAGCCATGGCCAGCGGACTGGCGGTGGTGGCCTTTGACGACGCCGCCGCCAGCGAGCACATACGCCACCGGGAGAACGGCATGCTGGCACGGCTGGACGACGACGAAGCCTTTGTAGAACACGCCCTGACCCTGGCCCAGCAAAACACGCTGCTGGCCAACATCCGGCATCAGGCCAGGCTGGACGCGCTGGATCTGGACTGGAGCGGTCAGGTGGAACAATTCGAGCAACTCACACTGAAGCTCAACAGGAGAGACCGCTGTCATGCCGTCACCCAGGGTATCCCGCTTCTTTAGCCAGGTGGACCAGGTGGAGTTTGCGCTTTGCCGGTCCATCAACCGTAGCCTTCGCTACCGGCCGGTGTTGTCACTGTTCAAGGTGGTAAGCCGCCTGGGTGACGGCTGGCTGTGGTACGTACTCATTCTGTCCCTGCCACTGGTCTACCCTCACGAGGGACTTGCTGTCGCCCTATTGATGACCGGCACCGGGCTGGCGTGCACCGTTACCTACAAGCTGCTCAAGCGCTGGCTCGTCCGCGAGCGGCCCTTTATCTCCTTCCCGGTCATCCACTGTGGCACCCCACCTCTGGACCGCTACAGCTTTCCGTCGGGGCATACCCTGCATGCGGTCTGCTTTACCACGGTACTGGCCCTGACACTGCCACCTCTTGCCATCCTGGTACTGCCCTTCACCCTGGCGGTCGCGGCATCGCGGGTGGTGCTGGGCCTGCACTACCCCAGCGATGTGCTGGCCGGCGCGTTCATCGGAGGTGTTGTGGGGCTGATGGCAACGGCCTGGGGGGCGGAGACATTGATGCTGATGACGGCTACTCAAACAGGCGTAGCTGGGTAACCGGGGCGCCATCCTCCCGAAAGCGGACACCCACGCCCAACAGCCGTACCGGGCGCTGCTCATCCGTGACCAGTTCTTCCAGCAGGGGCAGGAACTCGCCGGCCTCCACCAAAGATCCGGCACCGGGGTCCCGCACCCGCTCGAGGGTATGAGTGGAAAAATCACTGTAGCGAATCTTGATAAACAGCTTGTGTAAGGGCTTGCGGCTGGTTTTGCGCTCCAGACGCCGGTTGAGATCATCCACCAGGCCTGACATTACCTGCTGGCAGGCGGCCTTCCCCGGCAGGTCCTGGGAGAAGGTCCGCTCCACGCTCACCGACTTCGCAACCCGGGTCACCACCACCGGTCGCTCGTCACGGCCATGGGCCATATCCCACAGACGCAGGCCCTGTTTTCCAAAAGCCTTGACCAGTTCCACCTGACCGACCCGCTGCAGGTCGCCACAGGTCTGCACGCCCCGGTCGTGGAGTTTGCCGGCGGTCACCTTGCCCACGCCAAACAGCTTTTCCACGGGAAGCCTCTCGACAAATCCCTCCACCTGATCCGGCGTGATCACAAACAGGCCGTCAGGCTTCTCCCAGTCGCTGGCAATCTTGGCGAGGAATTTGTTGGGTGCCACCCCCGCTGATACGGTAATGCCGATACGATCACGGACCTGATCACGGATATGCCGCGCAATCAGGGTGGCGCTGCCCTGGAAGGCGTCCACCTCGCTCACGTCCAGGAACGCCTCATCCAGCGACAGGGGCTCCACCAGATCGGTTACTTCACGGAAAATGGCCATCACCTGGCGGGATACGTCACGGTATCGGGGCATGTCCAGGGGTACCATGACCAGGTCGGGGCACAGGCGTCGAGCCTCACCGCCGGGCATGGCAGAACGCACACCAAAGGCCCGCGCCCGGTAGTTACAGGTTGTCACCACGCCACGACCGCCCTGCCCGCCAACGGCAATGGGCACGTCCCGCAGGGTAGGGTCGTCACGCATTTCCACTGCGGCGTAGAAACAATCGCAGTCGATGTGGATGATCTTGCGCTGCATGGCTCGTATAAATGACTTCTGTATAAATGTACAGCCTTGTATATTACGTTGTCTTGCCGAGAATGTCAGACATTTACAGGATGGAGCCACCACGATGAGTAACGAATTCTCCGGTCAGACCCGAACCGAAATCGAGGCCGCCGCCTTCCGCAAGCTGGTCAGCCATCTGCAGGAACATACCGAGGTGCAGAACATCGACCTGATGAACCTGGCCGGATTCTGTCGAAACTGCCTGTCAAAGTGGGTACGGGCAGAAGCCGCCGAACGTGGCGTGGAACTGTCCGACCCCGAGGCCCGGGAGCACGTCTACGGCATGCCCTACGAGCAATGGAAAGCCAGGTACCAGCAGGGCCCCAAGCAGCCCCACGAGGGAGAGCATCGGGGATGAAAATCCATGAAGCCCTGAGAATCCACCTGGCCTCGCTGGATGCCGGCCATTCCGATTTCGAGGACACCCTGGCCCTGGTGGAGCGGCATTTCGACTATAACCCGACCGGCTTCCACAATGGTCCGCTGCATAACGCCGCCGGTGAGAACGAGGGCTCATGCAAGGTATTCGCCCTCGCTCAACTGGGAAACCTCTCAGAAGCCCAGGCCCTGACACTGTTCGGTCGCCATTACCAGAGCGTACTCGACGACCCCGCCGGCACTGCCCATGGCAATATCCGCCAGTTCATGACCACCGGCTGGTCCGGCATTCGCTTTGACGGCCCTGCCCTGCGGCCCCGACAGACGCCCTCCTTTCAAAATCAGGATACTCCAGCATGACAGACGCCCCGCAGGCCACCGAAAGGCCCGCCTTCCAGCTCAAGAGCACCACGGTTTCACTCATGGCCCTGGAGCTGGCCTACTTCGACGACGACTCCTTCGAAGCCGCACTGCGGGAAAAGATTCGCCAGGCTCCCGGTTTTTTCAGGGATATTCCCGTTATCGTGAGCCTGGACCATTATGAAGGCCTCAGCAGCGAGCTCGACTTCTTCAAGCTGCTGGGCATCTGCCGCCGCCACAACATACATGTGATCGGCGTCCGGGGTGGCAACGACGACCAGCGCCGGCTGGCCCGCCATGCGGCCCTGGCCATCCTGCCGGGCAATAGCCGCCAGGATCGTGATCCGTCGCCCGAGGTAACACCGGAACCCGTGCCCGAAGCTGCCGCACCGACACCTGCCGGACCAGCGCCCGCCCGTGTTATCTCGCAGCCGGTCAGGTCGGGCCAGCAGATTGTGGCCCCTGAAGGCGATTTAATCATCCTGGCGCCGGTGCAGGCTGGCGCGGAAGTGCTGGCCGCAGGTAACATCCACGTGTACGGCCCCCTGCGTGGACGCGCCCTCGCCGGGGTGCACGGGCTGGAAAGCGCCCGTGTATTCTGCCAGTCTCTGGAAGCAGAGCTTGTGTCTATCGCCGGTCACTATAAAATCTCGGAAGATCTGCAGGAAAGCGGCTGGAAAACCGCTGTGCAGGTCCAGCTCAGGGACGACCTGCTGGTGGTGACACCACTGGAGCGTTCCTGAAGGCCGTTATTCCCGCAAATCCATTATCAGCAGACAGGATCGCAACCTTGGCTAGAATCATTGTTGTCACATCAGGAAAAGGCGGGGTCGGCAAGACCACCACCAGTGCCTCCATCAGTACGGGCCTGGCCCGCCGTGGCCACAAGACCGTGGTGATTGATTTCGACGTTGGCCTGCGCAACCTCGACCTGATCATGAACTGCGAACGGCGGGTGGTGTATGACTTTGTCAACGTCATTCAGGGGGACGCCTCCCTCAACCAGGCACTGATCCGCGACAAGCGGGTAGAAAGCCTGTATATCCTGCCCGCCTCCCAGACCCGCGAGAAGGAAGCCCTGACCAAGGAGGGCGTTGAAAAAATCCTCAACGAGCTGTCACAAACCTTCGACTATATTGTCTGCGACTCGCCTGCAGGCATTGAACATGGTGCCCAGATGGCCCTCTACTATGCCGACGAGGCCATTGTGGTCACCAACCCCGAGGTGTCCTCGGTGCGTGACTCGGACCGCATTCTGGGCATCCTGCAGAGCAAGTCCCGCCGCGCCGAAATGGGCCAGGACCCGGTAAAGGAGCACCTGCTACTCACCCGCTACAACCCGGAACGGGTGGAGCGAGGCGAAATGCTGTCGGTGGCCGACGTGGAGGAAATCCTTGCCATTCCCCTGCTGGGCGTGATTCCGGAATCCCAGGTGGTGCTCAATGCCTCCAACCAGGGTACTCCGGTTATCCTGGAGGAGCAGAGCGATGCCGGTCAGGCCTATGACGATGCTGTCGCACGGCTTCTGGGGGAGGAGCGGGAACATCGCTTCATGAACCTCCAGAAGAAAGGCTTTTTCGCACGGATGTTCAAGGGGTAAACAGGATGAGCTTCCTCGACTACTTCCGGTCCCGCAAGAACACCGGCTCGGCCAGCGTTGCCAAGGAGCGGCTGCAGATTATCGTTGCCCACGAGCGGGGCAAGCGGGAACAGCCGGATTACCTGCCCGAACTGCAACAGGAATTGCTTGCGGTAATCCGAAAATACGTCCAGATTGAAGATGATATGGTTCAGGTGGAGGTGGACCGGAATGACGACTGCTCGGTGCTCGAGCTGAACGTCACCCTGCCGGAACGCCGATAGGCCCATAACGCCCGGCACTGCCGGGCCAGTGACTGACAGGGAAGAGCGCTCCATGACCGTTATTGCCCGCGATATCATGACGCCCAACGTCAAGGCAGTGTCGGAATCCTGGACCATGGACAACCTTGCACGATTCCTCACCGAGAACGAAATCACCGGCAGCCCGGTGGTGGACGACCACGGCGATATCGTGGGCATTGCCACCCTCAAGGACATCGCCGAATTCCGCTGGTCGTCCGACCGCAAGCCCAAGGCATGGGCCAGGCTGACGCCCGAGGAACAGCGTGAGGTGCGACGGCTGCGCCTCGCCTTCCTGGAAGAAATGACCCGGCTACCGGTAGAAGTTCGCGATATCATGACGCCGCAGGTGTTTTCAGTTGACGAGTCGACCCCGGTGCGAGACATTGCGGATATCATGATGGGGGAACACCTGCACCGGATTTTCGTCACGAAGGAAGGGAAAATTACCGGCATCATAACAACGTACGACATGCTGAAACTCATATCCGACAAATCCCTGACCCGGCGCTGTGCGGACGGTGACTGAACCGGACGCTGCCACGGGCCCCTGGCCAACGGGGATTTGAGAACGCCAGACGTCGCCTGCCAGAGAGGTATCGCACCCTATGCCCAGAGCACCGCAAGCTCGCCGCAAAATGTACGTTCTCGACACCAATGTCCTGATTCACGATCCCAACGCCCTCCTCAATTTCGAAGAACACGATGTCATCATTCCGATGACGGTCCTGGAAGAGCTCGACAGCCTGAAATCCGGCAAGCAGGCGGTGGCCGCGGATTGCCGCCAGGCCATCCGCAACATCGACCGGCTGCTGGGGGATGCCAGCCCCAAGGAGATCGAGAAGGGCGTGCCCATCGTCCGGGCAAAGAAGGCGAAACCCCTGGGCACGCTCACCATCCTGATGACCACGGGGCATGCCGGTAACCATTCACTGCCGGAGCACCTCAACGACAACAAGATCATCAACACCCTGGCGGAGCTGCAGTCCCGCTTCAAATCCCGGGATATCATCCTGGTCAGCAAGGACATCAACATGCGGCTGAAAGCCCGTGGTTTTGGTGTCGAGGCCCAGGATTACCACAACGACCAGCTGCTGGATGACATCGATCTGCTGCCCAAGGGCTATCATCAGTTTCCCAACTCTTTCTGGGACAAGATCCAGAAGGTGGAGACCGTCCAGCGGGAGGCCGTCACCGAGCACCTCCTCAAACGGGAAGGCGAACTGGCAAAGCTGAACATCAATGAGTTCGTAATCGACGAACAGGGCTTTATCGGCAAGGTGTCGGACATCGACGACGACACCCTGGTGCTGCAGGACATGCACCGTCAGGACCTGATGGACGAGGAAGTCTGGGGTCTGGTGCCCCGGGATATCTACCAGGCCATGGCCCTGAACCTGCTGCTCGATCCGGAAGTACACCTGGTCAACCTGACCGGCTCGGCGGGTTCCGGCAAGACCATCCTGGCGCTGGCAGCCTGTATCGAAATGACCGTAGCCAGCAAGATGTACAAACGCATCATCGCCACCCGCTCAACCCAGGGGCTGGACGAGGATATCGGCTTCCTGCCGGGCACCGAGGCAGAGAAGATGGAGCCCTGGCTGGGGGCCATCGTGGACAACCTGGAGGCGCTCCACGAGGACGATGAGAACATGACCGCCAGCGTGGACTACATCCTCAGCAAGGTCCCGCTGCACTTCAAGTCCATGAACTACATCCGCGGGCGCAGCTTCCAGCACAGCCTGATCATTATCGACGAGTGCCAGAACCTGACACCCCACCAGATCAAGACCATCATCACCCGGGCCGGCAATGGCTCCAAGGTGATCTGCCTGGGCAACCTGGCTCAGATCGACACCCCCTACCTGAGCGCACTCAGCTCTGGCCTAACCTACATGACCGAGCGCTTCAAGCGCTTCCGCCATGGCGCCCACATCCACCTGCAGGGTGTGCCCCGGTCGGTGCTGGCGGAGTTTGCCGAAGCCAACCTGTAAACTGTAAGGCTTCAGCGGATGGCAAAACCGCTGAAGTCCCCACTGGCAGGCCGGGCTTCGCCCCTCACCAGGCTCACAGTGGCTGCCGGGGGCCCCTGCCAGCACCAGTCTTCCAACTGCCGTAGCCGGTCTTCGGGCCCTTCGGCCACCACTTCAACACGACCGTCCGTCAGATTTCTCACATAACCCTCAAGCCCCAGTTCGCTGGCCTTCTGTTCCGTGTAGGCCCGGAAGGAAACGCCCTGAACGTGGCCTTCCACCAACAGGTGACGCTGTTCGTTCGACATGGCTTGCTCCCCTTCACAATGGATTACTATCTGACAGCTTAAACCATAGGCCCCGGCAGAACCCAACGCCGGTACCGCCAGTTGCCTGGTGCCAGGCGGTTGAAATACCACCTCATCGCGCAGACTGGCGGAGGAGCGATCATGACCAATGGTACGCGCCAAACCGAACAGGCTCCGAACGAGGACCGGGAGATTATTCCGCCTCCCGGCGCCAGGCTGCCGCCAGCAATTGGCGGACCTCGTCGTCGTCCGTCTGGCCGAACTCCCGGTACCATTCACCGATTGCAGTGAACGGCTCGGGAGTCGCCAGGCACACGACATCGTCGGCTTCCTTGCGTAATCGCTCCACGGTGTCCACCGGCGCCACCGGAATCGCCACGCAAACCGACGCGGCATCCTGCTCCCGGCATGCCTGAATAGCAGCCCGCATGGTGGCGCCTGTGGCCAGGCCATCATCCACCAGGATGACATCGCGCCCGTTGATTTCCGGGGCGGGTCGGTCGCCCCGGTAGGTCCGTTCCCGACGCTCCAGTTCGGTCAACTCGGTTCGCGCAACCTCCTCAATAGACTGTGGGGAGACCGGCTGGCGCCGAAGCATGGCGTCGTTCATGACCCGGACCCCACCACTGGCGATGGCCCCCATGGCAAATTCCTCGTGACCGGGAAAGCCCAGTTTGCGAACCACCATCAGGTCGAGGGGGGCGCCAAGGCGTTCGGCAACCGGTGCCGCCACCGGCACGCCGCCCCTTGGCAGCGCCAGCACCAGCGGCCGGGCACCCTTCGGCCTGGACGCCAACGCAGCGGCCAGCTCACGGCCCGCTTCCTCACGATTGGGTATTGGCAACTTCATGGCTCCCTCCGTTCCACTTATGCACTTATCACTTCTCTGCGGCTAAATGGAAGGGTATCAAGGGAGCGCAAAGGATATCTGCTGTTGATGAGTGGACAGGGGCGTTGCTCATTCTTCGCCGGGTAATACCCCCTGCTCTGATGTCGCACACCCTGCCTCAGCCAACAGTGTCGTCACCGAGCAGGAGGCCGTGGACACCTCCGCCCCGGACTCCACTGATCCAGTGGCGAAACGGTCATCATCAGGCGCCAGCCTGCCGGCACAACGGCGTGCCTGACGGGCCGCGACAGGGCACTGACGGCGCTCCAACGCAAGCCCCAGGTTGTGCCAGGCCGGCGCTGAGCGGGGATGAAAGAGCAGCAACTGACGAAAGGCGTCTTCCGCCTGCTGCCACTGTTCCCGGGACAGGAGCTGGTTGGCATGGGCAAACCCGGCGGCCAGACTGTCGGGCCAGGCATTCAGCGCCGCCTGGTAGCTGATACGGGCCGCTTCCGCCTGTCCCACCTCCTCAAGATCATGGGCCGCGCGCACGTAGGTTACCGGTTCCGCCGTGGCGGGTAGCTCCCCCGGGCGCAGCACCACCCTCGCCCAGCGCTCGGCCCTGGCCCAGGTGTTGTCGAACACCCGGAATGGCAGGGTTGTCCGCTCCTCGGTTCCCGAATGCAACAGGAACTCCTGGTGCTGAAGGTCATAGCCTACGATCACGGCAAAATGCCACTGGGGCCACCAGCCAAAACGCAGGTTCTGGAAGACCAGCACCGGGTTGCCGGCGTCCACCTCCCGGATAATGGCTTCCAGGTCTCCATCCAGCGGATAGACCAGCATGCCCTCCGCCCGCGCGGCGGCGACCATCTCCACCTGCAGGCTGCCCTGCCGGCCGGGCAGATAGACCCTGTCGATGGTCTCGTCCAGCGTCACTCCGGCATCTCTGTGGTTCAGTACCATGGCCAGAGCGGCCGGGCCGCATTGATAGGCCTCCTGGGGGTAGAACGGCACAGAGCCGATCACGGCTTTTTGTGCAACCTCACTTCCTGCAAAGGTATCCGTGCGGGGGTACTGGCCATGGCCGGCACAACCAGCAAAAAGCGTGAACAGCAGCAGAAGGCCGGCCCGTAAAGGGCCGGCGGCGGTGGGAATGCCCATCGGGGTCAGTTGATGCAGTTAACGAAGCTGTAGATATTCGTGGCACACAGCATGTCGGTGACAATAAACACCAACAGGAACAGCACAATCACACCAACCACACCCCCGACACCAGCGCCGGCCGGCGACTCGTCCAGGGCCTGGTTGAATTCGGAAAGTTCCTCGGCGGTCAGGTTGTCAATGCGCTCCTCCACCTGATCGGGGTCGACCCCCAGGGAAGCGAGCTTTTCCTGAACTTCACCTGTGGCCAGCATGGCCTTGAGTTCCGCCCGGTCAACGCGGACCTGCTCAGACTGCAGCACTTCGGCCGTGGAGACCGGCTCAGTCGGGGTGCTGCCACCCTGGGCAAAGGCCATGCCGGTGGTGGTCAGACTCATCAGAACAATCATGATCAACGCCACAGGGCGACGGAGGCTTTTACTGATATCCATAGCTGCATCCTTCATTGCCAAAGCTCATGATTTCAAGGCAGATTTGTCCAACCGGACAAAACCACATACGGCCATCAATAATGGACCACACCTGCCGGAATGTATAGCAAGGTGACGCAACCGCAATCTTCGGTCAGTCCCTGTCAGTCAACGTAAACAGACAGTCAGGCCCGACCAACATCCAAGTGGTCACAGTTGACCAGCAGGGACGATTCGCCTACTTTCCAATAGTCTTCTAACAACACCAGATTACATCCATGACTCAGACCAGCCGACCTCCCCTGTTGCTGATGATCGCCATCGGCATGTTGTGCACCATCACTCTGGTGGTTTTTGCGCGCCTGGCCTATGGCCTCGTGATGCCTGGCATGCTGGAAGGTCTCGGGCTGGACTATCGCGAAGGCGCCAACCTGGGCACGGTAACCGCCCTGGGGTATCTGACGATGCTGATGGTGGCCGGTATCTTTGCCTCCCGCTATGGCAGCAAGCAGGCGATCTTCATTGGGCTCTGCTTTGCGTCGGCCGGCTTTACCGGCCTCGCCCTGTCGGAGAACTACTGGCTGAGTATGGCCATGATGGCATTGCTGGGCTTCGGCACGGCCTTCGGCTATACACCACTGATCTCGCTACTGGGCAGCTGGTACCCGGAAAAGCGGGGGGCTGTCATCGGCTTCGCCAATGGCGGCGTCGGCCTTGGGCTCTTCCTGGCGGGGGTGCTGGTACCCTGGCTCAGCACGACCTGGCCGGACCAGGGCTGGCGTATGGTATGGGCGGTTTTCGGCGCCGCCGCCGTATTCGCCGGCTTGGTGGTCGGGCTGTTCCTGCGCAACCCACCCCAGGGCGGCGGCAGCGGCGGCCCCGCCGATCCGGTTCCGGCCGCCCGCGCCGGTGTGTATCGCAACGCCCATGTCATCAATGTGGGTCTGATCTACGGCATCGTCGGTCTGACCTATATCGTGCAGACCATCTTCATGTACAGCTTTGCCCTGGAGTCCGGCATCCCCTCCCTCATCGCCGGTCGGCTGGCGGCCGCCATGGGGCTGCTGGGGCTGATAGCCGGCCCGCTTTGGGGCTCGATCTCCGACCGACTGGGCCGGTCCAATGCGCTGGTGCTGTCCATGGGGTCCTGTTCCGCGGCCATGGCGTTGCCGGTGGTCTCCCCCACACTGCCGGCCTTTGCCGTGCATTACATCATCATGGGGCTGTGTGTGTCCGGGCTGTTCACATCCGTGCTGGCGGCCTCCACGGAAACCGTCCACCCACGGCTGGCGCCAGTGGCCGTCAGCTTTGTCACCCTGTTCTTCGCAGTGGGGCAGCTTATCGGCCCGGCGGTGGCCGGGCTGATCGTGGAATCCGCCGGTGGCTTCAGCCGGGCCTTTGCCATCACCGCCTCGCTGATGGCTTTTGGTGTCGTACTTTGCTGGTACAGCCGGAAAAGCCAGCAACGGGTGGTTACCGCCGTCCAGGGCTGAGCCCTGGACTGGCGGCCCCAGGCCACCCTGTCACCGGACTGCCACACAAGCGACTTCAACTCTTCACTCCAGCGTCATTTTGACGACACGCCGTCGTCACATACTCACCCCATCCTGTCTATACGACCTGGCGATACGGTAGCCACCGTTCGCTGGCACGCTGTGGGGAAGTGACCCGTCACGCCCCGCACACGAACGGAATGCATCGGTGGGAGCGCACTCATGAGCTCAGAGATCACGGTCACAGGCCTGTCGAAGACCTTCGGCAGGAAAGGGGATCAGGTACGCAAGGCGCTGGACACTATCGACCTGGAGATCCGCAGCGGCGAGATGGTCGCCCTGATCGGCCCGTCCGGCTCCGGCAAGTCAACACTGCTCAGACATCTCTCGGGGCTTTGCTGCGGCGACAGCAACAGCGGCGAGGTCAGTGTCCTGGGCAGCCCCATCCAGCACCAGGGAAAACTTCATCCAGCCGTTCGCAAGAGCCGCGCCCGCATTGGTTATATCTTCCAGCAATTCAACCTGGTGGGGCGCATGAAGGTTCTCGGCAATGTGCTGACGGGGCTGCTGGGGCGGGCACCTCGCTGGCGCGGTTGCCTGGGGCTGTTCAACGCACAGGAACGAGAGCTGGCCCGGCGATCCCTAGCCCGGGTTGGCATGGAAGCCTGGGCCAACCAACGGGCGTCGCTGCTTTCCGGTGGCCAGCAACAACGGGTCGCCATCGCCCGCACCCTCACCCAGCAGGCCGAGATCATCCTGGCCGACGAACCCATCGCCTCCCTCGATCCCAAATCCGCCCGCCAGGTCATGGATATTCTCGCCGACATCAACCAGAAGGACGGCCGCACCGTGGTGGTCACGCTGCACCAGGTGGAATACGCCCGGGAGTATTGCCAACGGGCCATCGCACTGAAGGAAGGTGTCGTGGTGTTCGACGGGCCGTCCGAAGAACTGACGCCGGCACTGCTGGGCCGGATCTACGGAACCACGTCATTTGACGATGACGACGCCCCGGCACTGACCATGCCCCCGCAAAGGCCGGCCGCAGGACTGGCGCTGGCTTCCGCCGGCTAGGCCGCGTCCGGGACATTCGCTAACCAACCGAGTCACTTCGCAACACCCAATCACTGTGCAGGAGCAAGAGACATGATCAAGCAATGGATCGGCCAGGTCACACTGGCAGCCACAATCGCCTTCGGTGCCACCGGCCTGCAGGCCGAGGAAATGGACACCCTGAACTTCGGCATTATTTCCACCGAATCCACCCAGAATCTCAAGTCTGTCTGGGACCCGTTCCTGGCGGACATGTCCCGCCAGCTGGACATGGAAGTGAAGGGCTTCTTCGCCCCGGACTACGCCGGCATTATCCAGGGCATGCGTTTCGACAAGGTGGATATCGGCTGGTTCGGTAACAAGTCCGCCATGGAGGCGGTAGATCGTGCCGGTGGCGAGATCATCGCCCAGACGGTTGCCGCTGACGGCTCACCAGGCTACTGGAGCCTGATGATCGTGCACAAGGACCGTGACGACCTGAACAACGTGGACGATATCCTGGAAAACGCCTCTGAGCTCACCTTCGGTAACGGCGACCCCAATTCCACCTCCGGCTACCTGGTGCCCGGCTATTACGTGTTCGGCAAGAACGGTGTCATGGCCAAGGAAATCTTCAAGCGCACCCTCAACTCGGGCCATGAAACCAACGCCCTGGCGGTCGCCAACGGCCAGGTGGATGTGGCGACCTTCAATACCGAAAGCATGGAACGCCTCGAGATTACCGCCCCGGAACAGGCTGCAAAACTCAAGGTTGTCTGGAAGTCACCGCTGATTCCGTCTGACCCCATTGTGATCCGCAGCAATCTGCCCGAGCAGACCCGGGAGAAAGTCCGCGACTTCCTGATGACCTACGGCACCACCGGCGACGAGCGGGAAGTGCAGATCCTGGCCGACCTTCAGTGGGCACCATTCCGGGAGTCCAGCAACGATCAGCTGCTGCCCATCCGCCAGCTGGCGCTGTTCCGTGAACGCTCCATGATTGAGGCCGACGACAGCTATTCCGCGGCAGAGAAGCAGCAACTGATGTCGGAGATCGATGCCAAGCTGGCCGCACTGGACCAGCGCATGGCAGCCATCGATGAGGAAAAGGCCAAGGCCGAATAACCATCACCCTGGTCAGTGGGAGGTCAACCCGCCGGGCACCTCCCACTGCATAAACCTTCAGCGACAGGTGTTCGTCCATGCAAACCGCTTCCACCCAATCACCCCAGGCCACCGGTGCCCGGTCGCTTCTGGTCAGCAACTGGGGCTCCCTCGCGGCATGGGGCCTGGCCTGCGCCGTGCTGGCCTGGTCCTGGCAGGGTGCCGAAATGAACCCGGCAGCACTGTTCGCCGACGGCGGCAATATGGCGGAATTTGCGGCGGACTTCTTCCCGCCCGACTTCCGCCACTGGGACCTTTACCTCACGGAAATGGTGGTCACTGTCCAGATTGCCGTCTGGGGAACCGTGCTGGCGATCCTGCTGGCCATTCCGTTAGGAGTGCTGTCCTCCGAAAACCTGGTGCCCTGGTGGGTATGCCAGCCGGTTCGTCGCCTGATGGATTCGTTCAGGGCGATCAACGAAATGGTCTTCGCCATGTTGTTTGTGGTGGCGGTGGGGCTGGGGCCCTTTGCCGGTGTCATGGCCCTGTTCATCCATACCACGGGGGTCCTGGCCAAGCTGTTCTCGGAAGCGGTGGAAGCCATCGACCCCGGCCCGGTGGAAGGCGTGCGGGCCACCGGTGCCAGTGGCCTTCAGGAGGTGATCTACGGGGTTATCCCACAGGTGCTGCCGCTGTGGATTTCCTACTCACTGTACCGTTTCGAGTCCAATGTCCGGTCCGCCACGGTGGTGGGCATGGTGGGGGCCGGCGGCATCGGTGTGATCCTCTGGGAGAGCATCCGTGGCTTCCAGTTCGACCAGACCGGTGCGGTGATGATTGTGATCATTCTGGTGGTGACCGCCCTCGACCTTGCCTCCCAGTGGATCCGTAAACGCTTTATCTGATCGCGCGGCCTGGCCGCGTTTTTTTGAGCAACAGGTTGTCTAGACAAGAGGAACGAGAATGCCCGTTTATCAGGATGTGGCCCATACGCTGGAACAGGAGATCCGCCAGACCCTCAGTTGTGGTGACTACCTGCCCTCGGAAGCGGAACTGGCCAGGCGCTTTGCCATTAATCGCCATACCCTCCGCCGGGCGGTGGATCAGCTGGTGGAGGCCGGCATGCTGCTGCGCCAGCAGGGCAAGGGCACACTGGTGGTGGAACAGGCCATGGAATACAACATTGGCGCCCGCGCCCGCTTCAGTGAATCCCTGGCCGCCCAGGGCCATGAACCCTGTTGTGACGTGATCAGCCGCCGGGTGCTGGTGGCCGATGAAGCCTTCGCCAGCAAGAGCCGCTTTCCGGCGGGAACCGCACTGTTGCAGGTGGACACCCTGAGACACATGGACGGCCGCCCGGTGACCATCATCAGCCACTACCTCAAGCGGCAGCGCTTGCCGGGCCTGGAGCGGGACTACCGTAGTGGCTCCCTGCACAGCCATATCGAACAGCACCACGGCCTGCTACTGGAACGTCGCGAGGCGCTGATCAGCACCACCCTGCCCAACCAGCAGGAAGCCGAACTGCTGGGCCAGCCCCGCCACATGCCTGTGCTGGTGATTCGCTCCCGCAACGTGCTGGCCAATACCGACGAGGTGCTGGAATACAGCGTGTCACGCAGTCGCGGCGACTGCTTTGAATTCCGCATTGAGCCGCATCTCAACCGTACCGATGAAGGAGGCTTCGCGCCATGACCCAGCCATCGCCCCAAACCTCCTCACCCTCCGTCAGTGAACGCCAGCACTGGATGGCCGTACTGGCAAGGGCTGAAGAGGAGGCACTCCAACACTATTGCACTGAATTGCCGGAAAGGCCGGACTATCGCTGCCTGCGGGCTGCTGAAACCGGGCTGGCCATGGTGAGGGGACGCACCGGCGGCACCGGCACGCCGTTCAACCTGGGAGAGGTAACCTTGAGCCGGTGCGTGATTGAACTGTCCTCAGGCACCCGGGGGTTCGGCTATGTACGCGGCCGCAGCCGCCGGCACGCCGAGCTGGCCGCACTGTTAGATGCTCTCATGCAGGAGTCTCCGGATGTTCATGGCCCGGCCCTGATCGACCCGTTGCATCGACACTGGCAGCAGCAGCGTGAAGAAGCCGCCTGCAAGGCCGCCGCCACCCGCGTGGATTTCATGACCATGGTAAGAGGAAGCTGACCCGTGGAGAACCTGAATCAACAGACCCGCTCCGGGCTACCCCTGGATGAGCTTTGCACCGGGCTTGCCGAGCCGGTGAGCCAGTCACAGCAGATCTTCCGGCAGGTGCTGACCGCCCTGTCGGAACCCGGCACCCGGCTGACCCTGGCGCCAGTGCCCGCCCCAAAGGGCATACACAGCGCCGCCTATCAGGTGTGCCTGGCACTGCTGGATGCGGATACCCCGCTGTGGGTTTCTGACAGCCTGGCCACGCCTTCATTACTCAACAGCCTGCGGTTCCATTGCGGTTGTCGGGTTACCCACCGGCGCGAGGAAGCCATCTTTGCCGTTGCGTCTCCCGGCGACCTCGAAAGTATCGCGGGCTTCAGCCCGGGCAGCCACGAATACCCTGACCGCTCCACCACGGTCATCCTGCAGGTCGATCACCTTCACAGCACCGGCCCCTGGCGGCTCTCCGGTCCCGGCATCGAGCAACCGAAGCAGGTAGGCATCGAAGGTCTCGCCAATCATTGGCCAGCCTGGCTGCGGAGCAATCGGGCCAGCTTTCCCCTGGGGGTCGACCTGCTGCTGACCGACGGTAACTCACTGATGGGGCTCCCCCGCACAACCCTCGTGGAGGTGGAATCATGTATGTAGCCGTCAAGGGTGGCGAGAAAGCCATCGACCAGGCGCACCAATGGCTGGATGAAACCCGCCGGGGTAATCCGGACCAGCCCGAACTCACGGTGGAACAGATCCGCCAACAAATGGGACTGGCTGTCGACCGGGTAATGACCGAGGGCTCCCTCTACGACCCGGAACTGGCAGCCCTGGCACTGAAGCAGGCCAGCGGCGATGTGGTCGAGGCCGTGTTCCTGCTACGGGCCTATCGCACCACCCTGCCCCGGTTTCTGGCCAGTTGCCCCATCCAGACCAGCAACATGGCCATTCGCCGACGCATCTCGGCCACCTGGAAGGACCTGCCCGGGGGCCAGATTCTCGGCCCCACCTACGACTACACCCACCGGCTACTGGACTTCACCCTGATGGCCGACGGCGAACCCCGCTCCGGTGTGGATGCAGCCGACGAGCCGGTGCAGCCCTGTCCCCGGGTACTGGACATGCTGGATCAGGAGGGCCTGATCGAGGCGCCCGACGGCCTGCAGGAACCGGAGGAGCAGGAACCGGCAGACCTGACCCGCGACCCGTTGTCATTCCCCGCCAGCCGGGATCTGCGCCTGCAGGCCCTGGCCCGGGGCGATGAAGGCTTCCTGCTGGCCCTGGCCTACTCCACCCAGCGTGGCTACGGCCGCAACCACCCGTTCGCCGGCGAAATCCGCCAGGGCGATGTGGCGCTGGAAATCGAACCGGAGGAACTGGGCTTCCCGGTGGTCATCGGCGACCTGGCGGTGACCGAATGCGACATGATCAACCAGTTCGCCGGCAATGAAGAACTGGACCCCCGTTTCACCCGGGGCTACGGCCTCACCTTCGGCCACTGCGAACGCAAGGCCATGTCCATGGCGCTGGTGGACCGGGCCCTGCGTGCCCGGGAACTGGGCGAGGACCAGACCTCACCGGCCCAGGACGAGGAATTCGTGCTGGCCCACTGTGACAGCCTGGATTCCTCGGGGTTCGTCTCGCATCTCAAGCTGCCCCACTACGTGGACTTCCAGTCGGAACTGGTGCTGCTGCGACGGCTGCGGCGGGAGCATGAGCAACGCCGGCAACAGGCGCAGACATCGGAGCACCCTCAGCAAGATGCTCAGCAGGCACAGGAGGCCCGTCAGGCATGACAACCACCACGGAACAACAGCCCACCGCCACGGGCTACAACTTCGCTTACCTGGACGAACAGACCAAGCGGATGATCCGCCGGAGCCTGCTCAAGGCGGTTGCCATCCCCGGCTACCAGGTGCCCTTTGGTGGCCGCGAGATGCCCCTGCCCTACGGCTGGGGCACCGGCGGCATGCAGGTGACGGCCGCGGTCATCGGCGAGAACGATGTGCTCAAGGTGATCGACCAGGGCGCCGACGACACCACCAATGCGGTCAGCATCCGCCGTTTCTTCGCCCGTACCGCCGGCGTCGAGACCACCGAGGTCACCACCGAAGCCAGCGTTATCCAGACCCGTCACCGGATTCCGGAAACGCCCCTGGAGCAGGGCCAGATCCTGGTCTACCAGGTGCCCATCCCCGAACCGCTACGGTTTATCGAACCCCGGGAGACGGAGACCCGTAAGATGCACGCCCTTCAGGAATACGGGGTGATGCACGTAAAGCTCTATGAAGACATCGCCCGCTTCGGCCACATCGCCACCACCTATGCCTATCCGGTGCTGGTGAACGGCCACTACGTGATGGATCCTTCGCCCATCCCCAAGTTCGACAACCCCAAGATGGACCTTAGCCCGGCCCTGCAACTGTTCGGGGCCGGCCGTGAGAAGCGCATCTACGCGGTACCGCCATTCACCCGGGTGGCCAGCCTGGACTTCGAGGACCATCCGTTCGAGGTACAGGAGTGGGAGGAGACCTGTGAATTCTGTGGTTCCGACCATTCCTTCCTCGATGAAGTGGTGGTGGACGACGAGGGCAGCCGCATCTTCGTCTGCTCCGATACCGACTATTGCCGCCAGCGGCTGGCTGCCAGTGCCGATTACAACCAGGAGGCCTTATGAACCAGCCTGCACACGCACACGCCATCGAGACAGCGGTGGATCAGCCACTGCTGAACGTCAGCGGGCTCCGCAAGCTCTACGCCCCGGGCAAGGGGGTCGACGGTGTGGATTTCGAACTCTGGCCCGGCGAGGTTCTGGGCATCGTCGGGGAGTCCGGCTCTGGCAAGACCACGCTGCTGCAGACATTGTCCGGCCTGCTGCCGCCCGACAGCGGCGAGATCCGCTACCTCGGTGAACACGGGAAGCCGCTGGCACTTTACGAGCTTTCCGAGAGCCATCGCCGGCAACTACTGCGCACCGAGTGGGGCGTGGTTCACCAGAACCCGCGGGATGGTTTACGGATGTCGGTCAGTGCCGGCGCCAATATCGGGGAGCGGCTGATGGCCGTGGGCGAGCGCCACTACGGTCGCCTGCGCCAGGCCGGTGAGAACTGGCTGGACGCGGTCGAAATCGACCTCGGTCGCATGGATGACCTGCCCCGGACCTTCTCCGGCGGCATGCAACAGCGACTGCAGATTGCCCGCAACCTGGTCACCCGGCCGCGGCTGGTATTCATGGACGAGCCCACCGGCGGCCTCGACGTGTCAGTACAGGCCCGTTTGCTGGACCTGCTGCGCAACCTGGTGATGGATCTGGGCCTGTCGGTGATCCTGGTCACCCACGACCTGGCCGTAGCACGGCTGCTGTCCCATCGTCTGATGGTGATGAAGGGCGGCAGGATCGTCGAGCAGGGCCTGACCGACCAGGTGCTGGATGATCCCCAGCATCCCTACAGCCAGTTGCTGGTGTCGTCAGTACTGACACCCTGACACGTCGAAAGGAGATCCAGGATGACTGTCATGATTCAGGTGGAGAACCTCAACAAACGGTTCACCCTCCACAACCAGGGCGGCGTGTCCTACCCCGTGCTCAACAATGTCTCGTTCGAGGTGAACGCCGGCGAGTGCGTGGTACTGGACGGTCGCTCGGGCAGCGGCAAGAGCACCCTGCTGCGCTCACTTTATGCCAACTACAAGCCCCAGTCCGGGCACATCCGAATGCGGCACCAGGGCGCCCTGATCGACCTCACTACGGCCAGCGCCCGGGAGGTGCTGGCCATCCGCCGGCAGACACTGGGCTACGTCAGCCAGTTCCTGCGGGTGATCCCCCGGGTGTCTGCCCTGGAGGTGGTCATGGAACCACTGCGTAACCTGGGCGTGGACCGGGACACCTGCCGCCAGCGGGCCGCCAGCCTGCTGCAACAGCTGAACGTACCGGAAACCCTCTGGCACCTGCCACCCTCGACCTTCTCCGGCGGCGAGCAGCAACGGGTCAATATCGCCCGGGGTTTTGTGGTGGACTACCCGGTACTGCTGCTGGACGAACCAACCGCCTCGCTGGACGCCCAGAACCGGGACGTGGTGATCACCCTGATCCACCAGGCCCGGCAGCGAGGCGCCGCCATTGTTGGCATCTTCCACGACGCCGACGTTCGCGATCACCTGGCCGACCGGACCATCCCGGTAGGCAACAGCAACAGGGAGTATGCCGCATGACCACCGCCGAACTGACCCGGCAACCGCCTGTAACGGCCAGTCGGGAACAGGTGCTGACCAATGCCCGCATCGTCACCGAAAACGAGAGTTTCTCCGGTACCGTCAGGCTGAAGGACGGCCTGATCGACAGTGTCGACCGCGGCCGCAGCCAGTTGCCCGGCGCCCACGACTGCCAGGACCGTTACCTGATCCCCGGCCTGGTGGAGTTGCACACCGATAACCTGGAGAAACACTTCTCACCCCGCCCCGGTGTCATCTGGCCGAGCCAGCCGGCGGTGATTACCCACGACGCGCACATTGTGTCCTCCGGCATCACCACTGTCTTTGACGCCCTGAGCGTGGGTGATGTGGCCACCGAAAGCACCCGCATCAAGCACCTGCAGACCCTGCTCGAGGCCCTGGCGGCCACACGGAACAAGGACCTGCTGCGGGCCCAGCACCTGCTGCACCTGCGCTGCGAGGTGAGCCATCCGGATACCCTGGACCTTTTCCGGGAGCTGGTGGACCACCCCATGCTGCAACTGGTCTCGGTGATGGACCATACCCCCGGCCAGCGCCAGTTCGTGAACGAGGACAAGTACCATGAGTACTACCAGGGTAAATACGGCCTGAACGACCAGGAAATGGCTGCCTTCACTCGCGACCGTAAGGAGGCCGCCCGACTACACAGTGAACGTAACCGCAAGGCGATTGTCGGCATCTGCCAGGAGCGTGGTATTCCCCTGGCCAGCCACGACGACGCCACCCTGGAACACGTCACCGAATCCGCCGGCTTCGGCATGAGCATTGCCGAGTTTCCCACCACCCGGGAAGCCGCCCGGGCTTCCCACGACCATGGCCTGGCCGTGCTGATGGGCGCCCCCAATATTGTCCGGGGTGGCTCCCATTCCGGTAACATTGCCGCTGCGGAGCTTGCCCGGGAGGGGGTGCTCGATATCCTCTCCTCCGACTACTATCCTGCCAGTATGCTGGACGCGGCTTTCCGTGTGGCCGCCATGGAAGACAATGACTACAACCTGCCCCGGGCCATCGCCACCGTCACTGCCACCCCGGCCCGCTGTGCCAATCTGGAAGACCGGGGCACTATTGAAACAGGCAAGCGAGCGGACCTGGTGTTGGTTGCGGTACGGGACCAACTGCCGGTGATTGATACCGTGTGGAGCAAAGGGCAACGGGTCTACTGATGACAGCTGCAAAGCAACAGGATAGTGGTGGACGCCTGTTCTACCTGATGGGGCCTTCCGGTGCCGGCAAGGACTCCCTGCTGGATGCCTGTCGGGGCCGGCGGGTGGCCGGCCACAGGCTGCGAATCGCGCCCCGGTATATCACCCGCCAGGAGGACTCGGTGGGTGAGGACCATATCGCCCTGACCCCGGAGGCCTTCCGGCAGTATCGCGATAGCGGTCGTTTTGCCCTGCACTGGCAGGCCAACGGCCAGCACTATGGCATTGGTACCGAAGTGGACCAGTGGCTGGCAGACGGCGATGTGGTGCTGGTGAATGGCTCACGGGCCCGTCTGGACCAGGCCCTGGAACGCTATGCGGACCTGGTGGTACCGGTGCTGATCTGCGTTGACCCGGAAAACCAGCGGCAACGCCTGCTCAACCGCGGAAGGGAAACCCCGGCAGAGATAGACGCCCGTATTGAACGGTCCCGGCGCCTTCAGTCAGACATGGAGGACCGGTTTATCACGATCCGTAACGACGGCACTCTGGCATATGCCACTCATCAACTGCTGGCGGTAATCAATAACCAGTTGTCGGACCGGGTACTGGTCAGTGGGTGACCAGTGGCCCGTCTGGTTCATTCGCTGATCTACTGGGTGAGACTGACACAGGGGGATGGCTATGCGAGTAACGTTTCTGGGCACCGCTGCCGCCGGCGGCGTTCCGCTATTCGGCTGTGACTGCCTTGCCTGCAAGCGTGCGACCGGCGATGACGCCTACCGCCGTGAACCCTGCTCAGCGTTGATTGAGTCCGGCGATACCCGGATACTGATCGACGCCGGGCTTATGGATCTGCATCGTCGATTCAACCCCGGCGATCTGGATGCGATCCTGCTGACCCACTTCCACCCGGACCATGTCCAGGGGCTACTCCATATACGCTGGGGACGCGGTGAGCGGATACCCGTATTCATTCCGCCGGACGAGGAAGGATTTTCCGATCTTTTCAAGCACCCGGGCCTGCTGGATTTCAGGCCACAAAAAGCCTTTGCCGGTTTTCGCATTGGCCCACTCACCATTACCCCGGTGCCCCTGGCCCACTCCAAACCCACCTTCGGTTACCACTTCCAGGATCTGGACCATGCGCGTTTCAGCTACCTGACGGACACCTGTGGACTGCCGCCGGAGACCAGTGAATTCCTCCGTCAACAGCCCCCCCATGGGCTGGCGCTGGACTGCACCTTCCCACCCCGTCCGGAACCGCAGGGCCACAATGACTGGCCACTGGCACTGGAGATTATCGCGGACATCTCGCCATCACGGGCCTGGCTGACCCACATCCGTCATGATCTGGACGAATGGCTGATCCGGGAGCAACCTGCGTTGCCAGACTCCGTGGAGATCGCCCGCGACAACGGTACTTCAGTACTGGCAGGGGAGCCTCACGGCCAGGTCTGAAACAGGATCATCAACAGGACAACATTCAGCAGAATCGACAGGGTGGCCACGAAACACCAGGTATCCGACGGCACCCGCTCAATCAGTGGCGCACTGGATGACGGCATCAGCTCCGGGTTCGGATGTTCCAGGTCCTGCAGGAATTCAGACAGGGCCTGGTAGCGGTTGGCGGCACGTTCCGCGACCGCCTTGCGCAGGCAGGCATCCACCCAGGGCGGGATTCCCGGATTGAGATCCCGGGCGCTGCGATAATCCGGCCGGCGCCGGCGACCAGGTCTGTCGGATGTCTGGCGGGGCAACGTCCCGGTCAGCATCTCGTAGGCTATTACGCCCAGGGAGTACCGGTCTGACGCCGGAGTGCCGGGCTCACCATTAAGGCATTCGGGCGCGGCGTAGCTGGCCGTACCGGCCCAGGCACCGTTGGCCCAGGGACCGGCGATCTGCTCGACACCCCGTATGCGCACCGATCCCAGGTCGATCAGCCTGGCCGTGCCACGCTGGTCGACCATGATGTTTTCCGGCTTCAGGTCCTGGTGCACCATCTCCAGGCGGTGCAGGGCCCGCAGACCCAGGGCAATCTGCCTGACCAGATCCCGGACCCGCGCCAGGGACGGCTTCGGGTTATCCTGCATCCACTCCCGCAGTGTCTGCCCCTGGACGTGTTCGGTCAGGGCATACAGGCACTGGCGGTCATCGGGCAACGCCAGGCCCTGGACCACATGGGGGCTGTTGACCCGGCGGCTGACCCAGATCTCGTTCAGGAAACGGTCGATATAGGCCGGGTCGTCCACATAATTGGGGGATGGCGTCTTGAGGACAACGGTGGCGCCGCCACCCGGTGGCTCTGCCAGGTAGACCTGGGTTCGCGTGCTGGCGTGAATCTCGCGGATGATACGGTACCCGTCCAGTACGTGACCGGGCTTGAGGAGGGGCGGGAACGGCAGGTTGGTCAGGCGTTCATAGTGGGAGGCCAGATCCTCCCGGGGCAGCTCGTCCACCACCAGCACCAGGGCGGTCAGGTTGTCGTCACTGCCACGGCGGTAGGCTGCCTTGCCAAGGCTCTCCGCCGCCTGCGCCGGATCACCGTCACCACCGAACCGCACCATGGCTTTGTCATCCAGAACGCCGTGAATGCCATCCGTGGTCATCACCAGGCGGTCACCGGATTGCAGGGTGACCCGGTGCACGTCAATCTCCACGTTCAGCTCCACGCCCATGGCCCGGGCCAGGGCAAAGCGCTGGTTGCCAAGAGCAGCGTGATGGTCACGGGTCAGGCGTTCCAGGCGGCCATTGCGCACCAGGCTGATGCGGCTGTCACCGATATGGAACAGGTAGGCAATGCGGTTACGGATCACCACCGCCGAGAAGGTGGTCACCAGCGCCGAGGTATCCCCATGGCGCTGATGACCGCGACCATGGAGCCACCGGTTAAGCGCGCCCAGCACCCGGCTGGCGGAGGTTTCCACGGTCCAGGAGTCCGGGGTACTGTAGTAGTCGCTGACAAAGCCCCGCACACAGGCTTCCGCCGCTTCCCGGCCCGCCTCCGCGGCGCTGACACCATCGGCGATAGCCGCCACCAGCCCCTTCATGCGCATGGTATCGCCCTCGGGGATATGGACGCCCAGGCAATCCTGATTGTCCGCCTTGCGGCCGGCGTCCGTATACTGACCATACCGGACCAGCATCCGGTCTGGTTGTGCCGGTTTTTCCAGTGTGGGGGTGTGAGGCTGGGGGCGAACCAGATCCATCAGGGTACCTCGATCATACGAACCGTGCCGTCAGGCATGACCTCACTGGTCTGGGGCCCCGGCTCTTCCATGAAGATGGATACCAATAACAGGATCAGGAAGGCAATACCACCGAGCACCAGGAAGAACTGGGCCGGCGTCACCACCGCCAGCACTACCAGGAAGACCACCCCACCCACGTTACCGTAGGCTCCGGTCATGCCGGCCACCTGGCCGGTCAGCCGCCGCTTGACCAGCGGCACCGAGGCATAGACAGAGCCACAGGCGCCCTGCACGAACAGCGAGCAGACCACCACCAGGGCAACGGCAAGCGGCAGCGGCCAGCTACCATCGATGCGGGACATCACGCCATAACCGACACAGATACCACACAGCATCAACCCGGTAGTGAACTTGCGGCCGAACCGGTCGGCAATATAACCACCACCGGGCCGGGCAATCAGGTTCATCAGCGCGAAGGTGCCGCCCAGGGCACCGGCCATCAGCGGCGTAATATCGAAAGTATCCAGGAAGAACAGCGGCAGCATGGACACCACCGCCAGCTCTGAACCAAAGGCCGCCATGTAGACCAGGTTCAGCAGCGCTACCTGCTTGAACGGATACCGATCGAACTCCGGAACCGTTTCGGTGAACACATGGCCGTTGACCTGCCAGATTCGCAGGAACTGCACGACGGCCATCACCAGCACCACACCATAAAGGACAAAGGAGGTTACATCCCCCAGCAGGCCCAGACGGGCCGGGCTGAGCTGCCATACGATCAGTGCCAGGGCCAGGAAGAGCGGCAGGTTCATCACGCCATAGAGCAGGAAATCCCCCTTCGAGGTGACCTCCATGGCCCCGCCCTTCTTGGGTTTGAAGTACGTGGATCCCTTGGGCGTGTCGCGCACCTGATGGTAGAACACACCGGCGTACAGGATAGCAATGACACCGGTGCTGCCCACCGCGTATCGCCAGCCATCGTCGCCGCCAAAAGCGAGCGCCAGGGACGGCAGCGAGAGCGCGGCAAAGGCGGCACCAAAGTTGCCCCAGCCGCCGTAGATGCCTTCGGCAAAGCCCACCTCACGGGCCGGGTACCACTCGCTGATCAGGCGGATGCCCACCACGAAGCCAGCGCCGACAAACCCCAGCAGGAATCGGGTAACCGCCAGTTGCGCAAAGGAATCGGCCATGGCGAAGGCGAGACATAAGATCCCCGATAACACCAGCACCAGGCTGTAAACGCGCCGGGGCCCCAGTGCATCCACCGCCATGCCGATCAGGATGCGGGCGGGGATGGTGAGGGCAACGTTCAGCAACAGCAGGGTGTTGACCTCCGAGGTGGTCAGCCCGAACTGCTCGCGAATGGCGGACATCAATGGCGCATGGTTGAACCACACCAGGAAGCTGATAAAGAAGGCCACCCAACTGAGGTGGAGAATTCTTGTGCGTCCCTGAAAGGAGAAAAAGCGAAATGCCTGTTCTGACATAAACCTGCCCTGTAAACGGATGAACGATCTCCGGTCAGGCAGCAATAGGCATCACGCTGAAGGGGTTGGAGGCTGTTACGGAGACGCTGGCAGGCGTCAGTTCTTCAGCGGTGACACCATTGCCAGCAGCCGTAACCGGTTTTCTTGAACGGCTATAAGGCTGCAAGAACGGTTCCAACTGAGCCTGACGTCGTCAATCAGGGCAATTGCGACGCTTTGTGTTCCCTGTAAAGCACACCGGCGCGCACCAGGTAGGGGCAGAACAAAGCGCCGGCGCACACGAGCGGTGCGCCAGCGCCCTGTTTTTGGACGTTCCCGTTCACTCCCCGGATGAGGCAGCCTTCGACTGTTCCGCCATCGCCGCCCGGGCAGCATCAGCGGAGCCCTGGATAAACGCCTGAATCTGCTCCACTTCCCGTTCGGTCAGTTTGCCCTTGAAGTTGGGCATGCCCAGAGCGGCACGGGCGTCGGTGAACACGATGTCCTCAATATTGCGGATCACCTCAGGATGGGAATAGCCCAGGTTGGGCAGGTTGCCGCCATTGTTCACCGCCGGCACACCATGGCAGAGAAGGCAGTTGGTCATATACAGGGCACCACCGGCAGGCACGTCGTCCGGATCGTAACTGACCCCCTTCAGCAAGTCGGAGGGCTGCCGGAGCACCATGGATTCGGGCATGTTGGCCTCACCTCCCAGGCGGAAGGTAAACACCCGGCCAGGGCCGATCTTGTCCGTGGCACGCTGGGTGATACCGTAAACCCCGCCCCAGCCAACAGCAATGGAGACGTACTGGTTACCGTTGTACTCCCAGGTGGACGGTGCCGCCACCACACCGGTGCCTACCGGCGTTTGCCAGAGCAGTTCGCCAGTGCTGGCATCGTAGGCGAGGAAGCGGCCATCAGCGGTGCCCTGAAACACCAGGTTGCCAGCCGTGGTCAACGTGCCGCCGTTCCAGGGCGAAACGTATTCCGCGCGCCAGACTTCCTCCTGCTTCACCGGATCCCAGGCCAGCAATGTGCCGAAAGGGGTTGCTTCCGGCGCCACGTTGGCGAAGAAGTACCCGGTGTTCCAGCCAAGACCCGCGTTGGGGCTGCCGGGTGTGGGTTTGTTGTACTCGTAACCGGGGTTGTTCTGCACCACCAGGGGCACCCCCTGGGCCGGGATATAGACCAGGCCGGTGTCCGGGTTGAAGGACATGGGGTGCCAGTTGTGGGCGCCATAGGGAGACGGGATGGTCTCCCATGGATCGGTGCGTGAGCGCGCGCCGGCTACCTCGATGGGGCGTCCATTATCATCATAGCCTTCGGCCCAGTTTACCTGGACGAAGGGTTCCGCCGAGATGAACTCGCCGTCGGTGCGATCAATGACGAAGAAGAAGCCATTCTTTGGCGCCTGCATCAGCACCTTGCGGGTCTTACCGTCGATGTCCAGATCCGCCAGGATAATATGCTGGGTGGAGGTATAGTCCCAGGAGTCACCGGGCGTATGCTGGTAGTGCCACTGGTATTCGCCGGTGTCCGGGTCCAGCGCTACCACCGAGGCCAGGTAGAGGTTGTCACCGCCGGCGGGGCTGCGCTGCAGTTGGTTCCAGGGGGTACCGTTACCGGTACCCACATACATCAGGTCCAGTTCCGGGTCATAGGCAATGGAGTCCCACATGGTGCCTCCGCCCCCTTCTTCCCACCATTTTCCGGCGGGATCCCAGGTCTCGGCGGCTTTCTTCATGCTGTCATTCTCGAACGGCTCATCCGGGTTGCCTGGCACCGAGAACCAGCGCCAGGCCTGCTTGCCGGTTTCCACGTCATAGGCCGTCAGGTAGCCGCGCACGCCGTATTCGGCGCCGCCGTTACCGATAATGACGCGGTCATTGATGACCCGGGGCGCGCCGGTAATAGTGTAGGGCTTGCTACGATCAATCAGGGTGTCGATCTTCCAGAGGCGTTCGCCGGTGGCGGCGTCCAGGGCATGGAGGTAACCATCAAAGGCGCCGACATAAACCTTGCCATCATGGATGGCCACGCCCCGGTTCACCACATCGCAACAGCCCTTTACGCCCCATTCCCGGGGAACTTCCGGATCGTAGGTCCAGAGCGGCTCACCAGTGGCCGCATCCAGGGCGTGGACCACCGACCAGGACGCAGTCACATACATCACACCGTCCACCACCAGCGGGGTCGCTTCCACTCCCCGGCGTGACTTCAGATCGTAAGACCAGACCAGGCCAAGTTTGCCGACATTATCAGCAGTGATCTGGTCCAGGCGGGAAAAGCGTGTTTCCGAGTAGTTGAGGCCGTAACTGGGCCAGTTTCGGGTGGTATTGTCGTTGGCGATGATAGCGGCCGTATCGATTCCAGCGGCAGGGTTATCGTCCGCATCCCCGGCCTGCACCGACAACGCGCACAAACCCGCCAGCCCGACGGCCGTCAGGCGGGACAGAAAGTGCTTCATTCGTTTCTCCCTCACTCCCCTGCCGTTGCTGCAGGTGGAGTATTTCTGTTGTTTTTGTAGTTGCGGTGGTCCGTGAAGCACACCGACCACCTGTAGGGAACTATTGACTACACATGGAATTTTGTCCAACCGCCGGAACGGACTGAGTCACGATTCAGCGAACCCGCCAGACACGCACGGGCCCCGATCAGGCACTAGCGCCGAACCTGGACTTCCGGACCTGCCAGATGCGCCAGCAGCGGGTTGGACCGCCACACCCTGCCCCGCAGGGCTGCACCAATGGCCAGCCCGGCAACAAAGCCGCCGATATGGGCCCAGTAGTCCACACCCTGCTCGCCCAGCAGCATGCCCAGGAAGTTCAACCCCAGCCAGAGGGCAAAGTACCAGGCGGGCGCCAGCTTCTTCTGCCAGAAGAAGAACATGAAGGTCAGGCTGGCATTGGGGAACCACAGAAGGTACATGCCGAACAGCCCGGCGATGGCCCCGCTGGCACCCACGGAGGGAATGGTGCCGCCCAGGTTGGCCAGTACACTGACCAGCCCCGCCAGGATGCCGCACAGCAGGTAAAGCCCCAGGAAGCGCCAGTGGCCCAGGGCATCCTCCAGGTTGTCACCGGTCATCCAGAGGAAGTACATGTTGCCGGCCAGATGGAGCCAGCCGCCATGAAGGAACGTGGCTGTCACCAGGGTCCACAGTGACTGGCCCGACTGGATCTCCGCCGGCATCGCGGCGAAGTGGTCGATGGCCAGCCAGGTCAGGCGCTCATCGAAAAAGTAGCCCAGGAATATCAGGGTGTTGATCAGGATCAGGGCGTAGGTGACCCAGGGCAGGCGCCGGGGGCGCATGTTGTACTCCACCGGCATGCGCAGGAAGAACTCGAATACCCAGGTCTTCCAGGAAGTACTCTGGTTCATGTCCTCAAGGGCAAGCTTGATGGCCGAGGAGTTCGCCACCCTGGACACGGTTTCACCGGGTGCCCAGGCACCGGCACAGGCCACACACACCTTGAGGTCCAGGTGATAGTCTTCCAGCAGATGAAAGACCTGAAGCCGTTTTCCGCAGTCCGGACAGTCACAGCGGGCGGGACGCTGATGTGAACCGAGATTGTCGGTGTAATCCGCTTCTTCCACCTGGTCGCATTTGGCCGCAATGATATTGTCGAGGTTACTCTTTTCGAACCACACGCCCTGACAGCGGCGACACACATCCACTTCTTCACCGTGGAAGTCATGGACTTTGAGGGGCGCATGGTCACAGGTGGGGCAGTACTTTCTTGCACTCATCGACTCTGCCTCGTTGAATAAGGGGGAGCATCTCGATCCACTCGATACCAGACCAGCTTTCCTCCGAGCCAGCCCATGAACATACCGCCAACCATACCGTGGACGATCAGGAACACGACTGCCCCGTCAGGCAGGGAGTGGGCAGACACCATCGGCACCAGCACCCAGCCCGATACAGCGACTGCCAGCGCGCCACAAATGGTGCCTGCCAATTTGACCCGCTCCGGCATATACCCCTTGAGATGGCAGTGGCCCAATACCCAGGCGGCGAATAACAGCCCCGCCAGCCCGGCGGGCATGGCTCCCACCATGTAAATCACGGGCACCGGCATGAGATCCATTGTCACCAGGACCACCCAGCTACCTGCAACGAGCGGCCCGACCGCTGCCGCCATCAGGGCGACAATCACTGCGGTGATAAGGGCATGCCCTGGTGACAGGGAACGGGTGAAGCGTTTGCATGAAGGGTCACGGGCCTGTCTAAGACTCGTCGTCAGAGGAACACCCTCGGCAATCCGGTTCATGGCTTGTGCGGCGGAATCCGACCACAGGGATGAGCCGTTGTCGTCGATGATGGACTGGTAGGCCGCAAGCGCCTCTTCCGTACGCCCGGCAACCTCGAGATCCTGCGCGGCCAGGTAGGCCTGTTCAGCCGGGATGGGCTGCTTGTGCTCGGTCATGGACGATTCACCGGCACCGGGATGGTGCCGGATCCTTTGCGGTCAACGGATCAGCTAGCCTGGGTCTCGGTAGCCGACTCCCCGGATTCCTGTTCCGCCTCGTAGTCAACGCAAACAGATTCCGAATAGGAAAAGCTCTCAGGTTGAGTTTCTCGGAAGACGACGTCAATCACGTCCGGATTCGGGGCCATCTGGGCGCCAATAGAAATGTGCAGGCTCAGGCCGCGACTGCCGTAGCCTCCGGCGCCAATGGACATGTCGGAGGAGGTAATGGCGAAGTTTTCCACCTTCTGGGCCTCGGCCAGCTCCCGGAGCTCTGTCCTGGCCGCCTTGAACGCCTCGGCGGGACTGTCTTCCAGCGTAATCTGCTTGACGAAAGACATGTACATGTGGCCAACGTTGGGCATTTCACAGCTGGCTTGGGCCCCGGCTGACGCCAGCATAAGGGAGGCAACGACACCACTGACAACGGAAAGACGTGTGTTCAGGTTCACTCTCTATCTCCTTGAGTTTGATGGGATGACGTCCGTGTAACGAACCCGGGAATAGTACGGATTGGCGCTCACCTAAAATGCCCACCAGATCACATTTCAGGCATCGATAGTTCAGTTGGAATGGCGGGACACAAACCTCTCGCGCACGGGGGCAGACAGTTTTTCCGGGTGTTTCGGGGTCACGCTGGCAAAGCAATCGTAGAGTTGCTCAAGATCCGATTCCAGGTCACCGGTAGCCTCAAGAACCAACGGGAAGCGTAGCTCCCGGGTGCCGTAGTCCGCTACGGTCACCACAATAGGTACACTGGCTTCCCGGGCGATTCGATGGAAGCCGGTTTTCCACTGGCTGGCATTGCTGCGGGTGCCTTCCGGGGTGACCACCAGAATCAGCCGCTCGCTCTGCCGGAGTTCCTGAACCGCCTGTCCCACCACGCCGCCGGCCTTGCTCCGGTCTACCGGTATGCCGCCGAGCTTGCGAAGCACCCAACCCAGCGGTCCCCTGAACGCGCTGTGCTTGATCAGGAAGCGGGCATTGAGGCCCAGGGCGACGGCACCACTAAGACCAATGACACCGTCCCAGTTGGAGGTATGAGGGCCGCCTACCACAATGGCTTTTTCCACGTCGGGAAATGGGGGTACGCGCCAGCCGGCCAGGTTGATCAGCTTCATCGCCAGGCGTTGAATCAGCGTCGGATCGGGTCTTGTTGTTTGTTGTGACTGAGCCACGGAACTGCCTCCTGTCATGGCGAGGCGTTATTGTAATCCACCATGGGATCAGCTCAAGGCACTGGTACGCATCCAGAGGCGCTTACCAGCGCCCCTGCAGGGTGGCGACAATCCGGCGGCCGCCGCCCCGGTTGCGATGTTCACACAGGTAGATGCCCTGCCAGGTGCCCAGGGCCAGATGGCCGTCGCTGACGGGGATGGTCAGGCTGGGGCCGACAAGGATGCTTTTGATGTGGGCCGGCATGTCGTCGGGGCCTTCGAGGGTGTGTTCATAGTGGGGGGCGTTTTCCGGCACCATGACATTGAGGTGGCGTTCCACATCGCCGCGTACATCAGGGTCGGCGTTCTCGTTAATGGCCAGGGAGGCGGAGGTGTGCTGGATAAACAGGTGCAGCAGGCCTACCTGGCAGTTCACCAGTTCCGGGCCATTGGAGAGCACTTCATTGGTGATCAGGTGAACGCCACGGGGGTATTCCTGCAGCTGGATCATTGTTTGGTCCCAGATCATTTTGGGTCCTTCCTGATAAGCCTGGTGAATTTCGTGTTTTTGGTTCCGGGGGCTGGCTGGTGTGGCGGGACAGGTTTTCTTCGCCGCAATTCAGGGGCCATCCCTGGCGCCCGCCTTGCTCCGGGCCGTGTCCCTGGCCCTGCTACGAAAACCTGTCCCGCCACACCAGCCGAGCAGGCCCTTCAGTTACCGCCAACCATTACTGCCGCTATCAGCAAAAGTAACTTACTTGGAGTCATTATCCCATGGATGCACAGGTAGTACCGCCTCGGTCACTTCCGGGTCGAGGGACGAGCGGAAATAGTCCATCGCCTTTTCGGCCTCACCCAGTTCATCAAACCGGGCCACGTGGTAGATCGCCTCGCCTTCGTTCACCAGCGGCAGGTTGTTGACGCAGATGACGATGCCGGAAATGGGAGACAGCACGCTCACCTCGGTTTCACCAAACGGGTCCGCCACCATCGCCAGGCGCTGGC
This sequence comes from Marinobacter lacisalsi, assembly GCF_042651045.1. Taxonomy (NCBI): domain Bacteria; kingdom Pseudomonadati; phylum Pseudomonadota; class Gammaproteobacteria; order Pseudomonadales; family Marinobacteraceae; genus Marinobacter; species Marinobacter lacisalsi. Next base: position 141,445 of record NZ_JBHSDI010000013.1, on the reverse strand, counting down.
CCTTGCGCACTTTCTGGCCGAGCCTGGCAACCGGGCGCATGATGCCGTCGATATCGGCGCGAACCCACAGGGACATGGCCGCGGTTTCCGAGCGCTTGCGGGGAGCTTTCGGGCCCTTTTTGCTGGGGATCATTTCCAGTGCCCGCATGACCCGGACCACACCTTTCACACCACTGGTGATGACCACGTCGTCAAACCGTAACGCCTCCCCACCTTCGAAGGTGATCACCGGAATATCCTGGGAATCGGCATAGGCCCGCAAACTGCCCTCCCTCAGACCGGCGTTGAGGATAATGGGCGCACCAAAGGCCTCTGCCATGCGCACCGTTTCCGGATTTTTCAGCTCAGCGCGGATTTGCGGCAGGTTGAAGCGGTGAATCGCCCCCGTATGAAGGTCGATAATGTGGGTGACCTTCTCCATGATCTGGGTGCGCAGCAGGTAGGCGATACGACCGCCAAGGGAACCGCTTTCACTACCCGGAAAGCACCGGTTCAGGTCCCGGCGGTCAGGCAGATAGCGGGTACGCTGTACAAAGCCGAAAATATTGACGATAGGTACAGCCAGCAGGGTACCCCGAAGGTGGCGCAGGGCCGAGTTCTTCAGCACACGGCGAACGATCTCCACCCCATTGATCTCGTCACCATGAATGGCACCACACACCATCAGCACAGGGCCATCCCGACGGCCATGAATCACTTCCACCGGGATGTGCAGCGGGGTATGGGTGTACAGCTTGGCAACGGGCACTTCCACCGTCTGGCGGGTGCCTGCCTTGATCTCGGTGTCCGCGATAGTGAACGGCGCGCGGGCCATGTCTAGCCTCTTCCTTTGGTTCGGGTTTTCCAGGGCTGCTGGTTCTTTTCGGTCCAGTTGATGATCATGCCCGCCACGTTCTTGCCGGTGGCGTTTTCGATCCCTTCCAGGCCCGGCGACGAGTTGACTTCCATCACCAGCGGCCCGCGGGAGGAGCGCAGCAGATCCACACCGGCCACGTTCAGCCCCATGGACTTGGCGGCCATGATGGCGGTGCGGCGCTCTTCGGGCGTGATTCGGATCAGCGAGGCGGTGCCACCACGGTGCAGGTTGGAGCGGAACTCCCCTTCGGCGCCCTGGCGCTTCATGGCGGCGATAACCTTGTCACCAATGACGAAGCAGCGGATGTCGGCACCACCGGCTTCCTTGATGAATTCCTGCACCAGGATGTCCGCCTTCAGGCCCATAAAGGCCTCGATCACACTTTCGGCGGCCTTGCGGGTTTCCGCCAGCACCACGCCAATGCCCTGGGTACCCTGCAGCAGCTTGATCACCACCGGTGCACCACCCACCATGCTGAGCAGTTCCGGCACGTTATCCGGTTTGTTGGCAAAACCGGTAACCGGCATGCCCACGCCCTTGCGGGCCAGCAGTTGCAGTGAGCGCAGCTTGTCCCGGGAGCGGGTGATCGCCACGGACTCATTCACCGGGAACACGCCCATCATTTCGAACTGGCGCAGCACCGCCGTCCCGTAGAAGGTCACCGAGGCGCCGATGCGGGGGATTACCACATCGAAATCCTCCAGCACCTCTTCATGGTAATGAATCTGCGGTTTGGCAGACGTGATGTTCATGGAGCAATGCAGGGCGTCGATCACCCGCACTTCGTGACCCCGGTTAATACCCTCTTCCACCAGGCGACGTGTGGAATACAGGTGCCTGTTACGGGAGAGAATCGCTATTTTCATTCAACAGTCCTTAATGCCGGATTTCCGGCCAGGTAGGAGGCTTCAGGCAATACGGTGCAACGGCCGGCCATGGCCGTGCGACCCAGTAGCATACGAAAACGCATGGTGTCACGGTTGGTCAGGGTCATTTCAATGGGCCAGATCTGGTCACCCAACAGCACCCGCGTTTCTATAACCAGCCGCAACTCCTTGTGGCCACCAGAGTCGGTGACAGACCGCTCGTCAATCACCTCAGCATCACACGCCACCACCTGGTGAAGGTTGTGCTGCTCCGGATGCACCCAGAATTTCACGCGGCGTTGACCGTCCAGAGTGTAAGGCTCGGTGCGAAAAGTATGCAGGCAGGAGGTACGTGCCCCAGTGTCCACTTTCGCCTTGATCAGCGCAATATCCAGGTCGGGCAGTGCCAGCCACTCCCGCCAGCCGAGGGGAACCCGCTTGCTGACGCCCTCGCCGGGGGCCTGCTTGGGTGTTTCGACAGCATCCGGCTCTGGTGCAACGTTTCCGGGCATTATTCTGGCTCCTCTCTGGTGGTAACCGGTTCGCACCCCTCTTTACGTGGGGCGCATTAGAAGTGGCAAAGCTCGTGCACTCAATACGCATAATTGCCAACCCGGAACCATCAATGAATCAATAATCTACACTCACTATAATCCAGCTCTGCCTATGCGGCGAATAAATGGGAGCCAAACCCATTAGCCACACCGTTTCAGGAATTGTTCATGACCCAACTGGTCTGGTTTCGCAACGACCTTCGCACCGCTGACAACCCGGCCCTGACCGCTGCCTGTGGTCAGGGTGAGCCGGTAAGGGCACTGTTTCTCACCACGCCCGCGCAGTGGCGGCAACATGACTGGTCGCCCGCCAGGGTACAACTGATGCTCGGTCACCTTGATGACCTCGGCCGCCAACTGGCCGGCCTGGGCATTGCGTTGGATATCGTCGAAAGCGATGACTTTGCCGCCAGCATCAGGGTTCTTGAGGATCACTGCCACAAGCATGGCATCCGACGGGTCCATTTCAATGACGAATACGGCATCAACGAGCGGCGCCGGGACCGGGACATTCGTGACAGCCTTGCCCGGAGCGACATTCAGGTCAGCAAGTACCGGGATCAGACGGTAGCGCCCGTTGGCAGTATCCGCACGGGAAAGGAAGAGCCCTACTCGGTCTTTACGCCTTTCGCCCGCCGCTGGCGGCAGTGGGTGGATGAAACTTCACCGACCGTTTTGCCAATACCGGAAGCAGTGGCGAAGCCGGTATCGTGGACACCATACAATGGCTCGGCAGCGGATCTTGGTTTCGGCACGCCTCCGCCAGAACTGGTCAGTCCTGACGAGGAATCTGCTCACAGCCAGCTTGACCTGTTCCTTGACGAGCGTTGTGGTGACTACAAGGACCAGCGAGACTTTCCGGCCGTGGATGGCACCAGTGTCCTGTCACCCTATCTTGCCGTTGGCGCTCTCTCCGGTCGCCAGTGCCTGCTGGCCGCCCGCGAGGCCCAGGGGAGGGGCGGTAATCAGGAGGGTTTCGCCACCTGGGTGAATGAGATTGCCTGGCGGGATTTCTACATCCATATCCTTTACCACTACCCGCAAGTGAGCATGCACAAGGCGTTCAAGCCTGAAACGGAGCAGCTTCGCTGGAACCCTGCAGGCGAACATTTCGAGGCCTGGAAGGAGGGCCGCACCGGCATTCCCATTGTGGATGCCGCCATGCGTCAGCTCCGGGAAACCGGCTGGATGCATAACCGCCTGCGCATGGTGACGGCCATGTTTCTGACCAAGAATCTGTTCATCGACTGGCGCAAGGGCGAGGCCTGGTTCATGCAGAATCTGGTGGATGGATTCCTGGCGTCCAATAACGGCGGCTGGCAGTGGAGTGCCTCCACCGGCACCGATGCGGCGCCCTATTTCCGGGTGTTCAACCCGGTGACCCAGAGTGAGCGGTTTGATCCGAAGGGGGAATTCATCCGCCGCTGGGTGCCTGAGCTGGCGACGCTGGACAACAAACGGATTCATAATCCTGGTGTGGGTGGGGTTATTCCCGGGGGGTATCCGCGACCGATTGTGGATCTTAAGGAAAGCCGAAAAGAGGCTATTGCGAAATTTCAGGCATTGAAAAATTCTGATTAAAAGAACGATTGCTATCCAGCGAGTAGCACAAAGGTTCGAGGCACGTGGGGTGAGATCATTTTCCGAGACCGTCGAGCGCCATGGACGGCGCTCGTCGAGATCTATTACCGCCATGGATGGCGGAAATGCCGATTTTGCAGGAGCAAAAATCGGCCATGGATGTACTTGCGGGGCGTGTCTCGGAAAAAGATATCGCACCACGGGCCCACCCACGGAGTCAGCATTCCTGTAGGACTTCAACTCCTTGCTTGGCGCGCAAGGCGATGCCCTTTTCCGGGACACGCCGTGAATACATCCCTGTAGGCTCTTCAAAAACGTCCCTGTTTTTGAAGGTCCCGGAAAAGGGCATCACCTCACGCGCTCGATCTGCGGTGCTGTTCGCGTCGTAAGCGGCATCACCTTCTCAAAGATTCGAGATCAAAAAACTCAAGAACAAACCGGACAATTCGGATCCCGCGCCAATTTCATCTCCCGCCACTCCATCTGCCAGGCATCCAGAATCAACAACCTGCCTACCAGCGTCCGGCCCTTTCCGGAAATCACCTTGATGGCCTCCATCGCCTGGGTGGCGCCTATCATGCCTACCAGAGGACCAATCACTCCGGCCTCGGAACAGGTCAGATCCTCATTGCCCTGCTCCGGATACAGGCAGTGATAACAGGGGCTGGCTTCATCACGTGAATCGTAGACGGTCACCTGACCTTCCCCACGAATCGCCGCGCCGGACACCAACGGCACCTTCGCTGCGACACAGGCCCGGTTCAGGGCGAAACGGGTGTTGAAGTTATCCGTGCAGTCCAGCACCAGATCCACTCCGGCCACCGCCTCCATCAACACCTCACCCTCCAGGCGATCCGTTCGGGCCGTCACGGCGATATCCGGGTTGATTGCACGAATCCGCGCTGCCAGCGTTTCCGACTTTGACTGGCCGATAGCCTGCTGGTCGAAGGCAATCTGCCGCTGCAGGTTCGCCAGCTCCACCTCATCGTCATCAACCAGCACCAACTCGCCCACGCCCGCCGCGCCCAGATAGAGGGCAACCGGACACCCCAGCCCACCGCTGCCGACCACCAACACCCGGGCCTGTTTCAGGGCCAGCTGGCCGTCCACATCAAAACGGGGCAGCAACAACTGACGGCTGTATCGGAGGAGTTCGTTGTCGTCGAGCATAAAAATGACTCCTTGTTAGCCACGGAATCCACGGAAAAACACGGAAGGAAAAGATGAAAAGACTTTTAGCCACGAAATCCACGAAAGAACACGAACGTTAAAAACCAAAGACTGTTTGTTAGTTGTCATTTTTTAGTGTTCTTTCGTGAATTTAGTGGCAAAAAAATCAGTGCCAGCGCCCCAAGGTCAGGCGATCGTTACCACCATAATCCTTCCGGGTCTCGACATTGGAATAGCCCCCTGCCCGGAACAGCAACCGTACCGCCTCACCCTGATTGTAGCCATGCTCCAGCACCAGCCAGCCACCGGGGGTAAGCCAGTACTGACTTTTATGCACCAGGTGGCGTATGGCGTCGAGACCGTCCGAGCCTGATACGAGGGCCGAATCAGGCTCATAACGGACATCACCACTGGCCAAATGGTGGTCACCTTCCTCTATATACGGCGGATTGGAAACGATCAGGTTGAAGTGCTGATGCGCCAGGCCTGCAAACCAGTGACTTTGGGTCACCGTCAGGGGCAAGCCACAATGTTCGGCATTGCGGCGCGCAAGGGCCACGGCTTCGGGCACCAGATCCGTCGCCTGCACTTCCCAGTCGGGGCGTTCGCTGAGCAGGGCCAGGGCGATCGCGCCGGTGCCGGTGCCCAGGTCGATTACCCGAGCCTTGTCCGGAAGCGGCAGTGACAAAGCTGCCTCAACCAGGCATTCCGTGTCCGGGCGGGGAATCAGGGTATCGGGAGTGACTTCCAGCGTCAGCGTCCAGAAGCCCTGGTGGCCAAGGATGTGAGCCACCGGTTCGCCGGCACAGCGGCGCTCAACCATCTGCCGGAACGCCACCACCTGCCCGGGCTCCAGCGTCGCCTCTGGAAACGCGCGGAAACGGGCAGGGGGCCAGCCGGTGACTTCCGTCAGCAACAGCTCGGCATCCAGTCGGGGAGATTCCCCATCAATCCGGGCACAGGCCTCAGCCAGCGCCTCCCCACAGGTCAGTGACGACTCACTCATCCGACAGACTGGCCAGCAGGTCGGCCTGGTGCTCCTGTTGCAAGGGCCCGATAACCGGGGACAAATCGCCGGTTATCACTTCATCCAGCTTGTACAGGGTCAGATTGATGCGGTGATCGGTGACCCGCCCCTGGGGAAAGTTATAGGTGCGGATACGTTCGGACCGGTCGCCGCTGCCCACCAGGCTCTTGCGGGTGGCGGCCTTGGTCTGGGCCTGTTTCTCCGCCTCAATGTTCTTCAGGCGGGACTGCAGGAAACTCATGGCCTTGGCCCGGTTCTTGTGCTGGGAACGCTCTTCCTGGCACTCCACCACAATGCCGGTGGGAATATGGGTAATACGTATCGCCGAATCGGTCTTGTTGACATGCTGGCCACCAGCCCCCGAAGACCGGAAGGTATCAACGCGAAGATCCGCCTTGTTGATCTCGATGGCTTCGGCCTCATCGGCTTCGGGCATTACCGCCACCGTACACGCCGAGGTATGGATACGCCCCTGGGATTCGGTTTCCGGCACCCGTTGCACCCGGTGGGCACCGGATTCGAACTTCAGTGCGCCGTAGACGCCATCCCCGCTTACCCGGCTGATGATCTCCTTGTAGCCACCATGCTCACCTTCGCTGGCGCTGATCACCTCGATCTGCCAGCGACGGGTTTCGGCGTAACGGCTGTACATGCGGAACAGGTCGCCTGCGAACAGGGCTGCCTCGTCGCCACCGGTACCGGCGCGGATCTCCAGAAACACGTTCTTGCCGTCGTCCGGATCCTTGGGCAGCATCAGGCGCTGCAACTCTTCGTCCAGTTCATCGCGTTTGTGGCGGGCGGTTTCGATCTCCTCCTCCGCCATCTCGCGCATGTCGGCGTCGCCTTCGCCGGCCAGTTCCTCGGCGGTGGCAATGTCGTCCAGAGCGCCTCTCCACGCCTGGAAACAATGGACAATAGGCTCGATCTCGGCAAATTCCTTGGACAATTCACGAAACTGTTTCTGATCGGCAATCACGCCCTGATCGCTCAGCAACGCGCTGACCTCCTCGAAGCGGTCAACCAGCTGTTCGAGGCGGGCCTGAATGGATGCTTTCATAGTTTTTCCAGAGTGATAGGTGCGTCCCGGGGATCAAGGGCTTCCAGCTGGTGTAGCTCCCGCAGCCATTCCGCCACCTCGGGGCGCCCCTCGGCGGAGGCCCTGCGCACCTGCACCGAAGGTTCATGCAATAACTTGTTGGTGAGGCCCCGGGCCAGGCTCCGCAGGACAGTTTCCGGATCGTTACCATTGTTCAGAGCCTTGACCGCCTTGGCCACTTCCTGGTCGCGCAGGTCCTCGGCACGCTGACGGTACTGCTTGAGGGTGGACACTGCATCCAGAGCCCGGATCTGGCTGAGAAAATCCTGGGTGCCGGCCACGATGAGGTTTTCGGCCTCCCGGGCCGCGCCCTCTCGGGAGCGCAGGTTTTCCTCGATCACCTGACGCAGGTCGTCCACCGTGTACAGGTAGACGTCGTCGAGCCGGGCCACTTCCGGTTCAATATCCCGGGGAACGGCAATGTCCACCATGAAAAAAGGACGGTGCTTGCGCTTCTTCAGCGCCCGCTCGACAGCGCCCTTACCCAGGATAGGCAACGGGCTGGCCGTGGACGAGATGATAATATCGACCTCCCGCAGGTAATCCGGAATCTCGGAAAGCACAATCCCCCTGCCTCCGTGAACCTCCGCCAGTGCCTGGGCCCGTTCCACGGTGCGGTTGGCAACAATGAAGTCTTTTACACCGGCGTCCGCCAGGTGGCGTGCCACCAGCTCGATGGTCTTGCCGGCGCCGATCAGCAGCGCACGGTTGCGGGAAAGGTCGGAAAAGATGTGGTGGGCCATGCTGACTGCCGCATAGGCCACCGACACCGGGTTCTCCCCAATGGCGGTTTCGGTCCGTACCCGCTTGGCCACCGAAAAGGTGTGCTCGAACAGACGCGACAGGAACGAACCGCTGGCCTCATGCTCCCGCGCCAGGGCGTAGGCATCCTTGAGCTGACCGAGAATCTGCGGCTCGCCAAGCACCATGGAGTCCAGCCCGGCAGCGACACGCATCATGTGCCGGACGGCTTCGCTGTCACGGAACACATAGATGGAGTTCTCCAGGTCCGCCGGCGCCACCTCGTGAAAACCGGCCAGCCATCGCAGCACGGCCGGGGCACAGTCATCATCACCAGCCAGGTACAGTTCGGTCCGATTGCAGGTGGACAGGATGGCCGCTTCGGTGGCGCCTGTCGCCAGCCGCAGCTCACGGAATGCGTCCGGCATGCGGTCCGGCGTGAAGGCGACCCTCTCACGGATCTCCAGTGGCGCTGTGCGGTGGTTAATGCCCAGTGTTATCAGTGCCATAGTCAGCGGGGAAGCTCCGAAGCCGGAAAAAAGCCGGGAATAATCAGTCGTACCGGTCATTTTACCGGCGCAACCGGAGTACTGCCACCCGACAGGAGAGGTATATCCCCTTACTCTGTGAGGAATATCTTCTGAATGGGCCTGAAAGGTTGCTGAAACGGGCGGCAATCCCGGCAACGCTCTCGATAACTTGGGCCCATGAACGGCTTGTGCCATCATAGACCAAAGAGCCGCTCATGCATGCCTTCTCACCCCGTGACGAACCCGGCATTTTCCGGCGGCTCCGGAATCAGCGGCACAGGTAGCGTGTCCATGCCCCAGACGTCAGGAAGCCTAATGCCAAGAAAAGCCCTGTATCTCGCCATCAGTATTCTGGCCTTCACCGGTTGCGCCAGCCTTGACCGGGACGAACCGGTACCGGCGGAACCCACCACAGAGACCGCCCCCGCCCCGGAACCGGAGCTGTCCGAGGCGACACCGGTGGTAGAGGAGAGGTCTTTCCGGCCAGAAGAACTCTATCTGCTGCTCACCGGCGAGATTGCCGCCCAACGTGGCCAGTACGACATCACGCTGGCCAACTATGTGGAGGCCGCCCACCAGTCACGGGATGTGGGCGTAATCCGGCGCGCGCTGCTGATTGCCGAATCCCTGAACAGCGAACGTGCCGTACGCACCCTGACCGACACCTGGGTTGAAGTCGCCCCCTACAGCGAGGACGCCCGGCGTGCCGCCGCTATCCAGTCCCTGCGTGACGGCGATATGGAAGCGACCCTGACCGAGCTTGAGCAGATCCTGAACCTCGGTGGCGATGCCAATTTCGACAGTCTGGCGGCCATGGCACCCCGAATGCCGCCCGACCAGCAACAGGAACTGCTGCGCCTGTTCCGGGAAATGCAGGACCGCCATCCGGACAACGCAGAGATCCGTTACAGCACCGCTCTGCTCCAGAAACTGAGCGGCTCTCCGGAGGACGCCCTTGATTCGCTGGCCCCGCTGCTGGAGCGGGAGCCGGAGTTCCAGCCCGCACTGGTACTACAGGGCGAGCTGCTCCATGAGGTGGGCCGAATCGTTGAAGCCCTGAAACACCTGCAAACCAGTTCACGACGCTACCCGGACAATCGTCAGCTAGGCACTCTCTATGCCCGGGTGCTGGTCAGTGAGGACGAACTGCGGGCCGCCCAGGACGAATTCGCCCGGCTGGTGGAACGCTTTCCCGAGGAGCATGGCCTGCGGCTGTCCTGGGCTCTGGTAGCCACTGAGAATGGCGAACTGGATCTTGCCCGCAAGCAACTGCAACGCCTGACCAACCTGCCTCAGTACCAAAGCCAGGCCAACTATTACCTGGGACAGATCGCTGAAAAGCAAAACAATACCGACCGGGCGATCACACTGTACGAGCAGGTATCAGAAGGCTCCCTCTATTATCCGGCACTGACCCGTGCCGCTGAACTGCGAGCCAGGGAAGGCGACCTGGACTCCGCCCTGGCGCAAATCCGCTCGGCCCGTGAGACCAATCCGGACGATGGCGCCAACCTCTGGCTGGCCGAGATCAACCTGTTCCAGGCACTGGACCTGCACGGGCAGGCCGTCGAGGCCGCCAGCAAGGCGCTCCAGGCCCACCCGGAAAACCAGAGCCTGCTCTATGCCCGCTCCATGAGCCATGAAAGCCTGGGCAATATTGACCAGTCACTGGCAGACCTCAGCAGCATGGTGGAGCTGCAGCCGGACAACCCCACGGCGCTGAATGCCCTGGGCTATGTGCTCACCGTTCACACCGACCGGCTGTCCGAGGCTCGCGGCTATATAGAAGAGGCACTGACCATGGACCCGGACAACCCCGCCATACTGGACAGTATGGGGTGGGTACTGTTTCGCCAGGGCGACAACGAAGGCGCCCTGAACTACCTGCGCCGGGCCTACGAGATCTACCCGGATCCGGAGATTGCCGCCCATTATGGTGAAGTGCTGTGGACGTCCGGCCAGCGGGCCCAGGCCCGTGTGGTATGGGAGCGCGCCGTGGACGAAGCACCAGACCATGAACTGTTGCTCGAAACCCTGGACCGGCTGGGCATTGACGACCTGTGAGCACGTTAACCACCACTAACTGGAAACCGCTACTGGCCATGGTGGTCGCACTTGCCATGACTGGCTGCGCCACAATCCGTCAGGAACCGCTGCCAGCCGGGTTGACCGAGCAGCCACCGGCGAACTGGGCCGATCGACAGGCCAGCCTGCAACGCTTTGACCAGTGGCAGCTGGCCGGCAAGCTCGCCGTTCGCCAGCCGGGTGAAAGCGCCTCTGCCGTTATTAACCAGTGGTTTCAGGACAGTGAACAGTACCAACTGGCCCTGTCCTCCAGCTTTCTGGGCATGGGCAGCACCCGACTGGAGGGGTCTCCCGGCTTCATCACGCTGGAACTGCCTGACGGCGAGACCTATTCGTCCAGTGATCCCCAGGGGCTGATCTACGCCGCCACCGGCTGGGAGTTGCCCATTGATGCCCTGGTCTGGTGGGTCCGCGGTCTGCCATCGCCCGAAGGTGACTTCCGGCTGGCCTTTGACCCACAGGGTGATCTGGCCCAGATCGAGCAGGCAGGCTGGACTATCCGCTACGAGCGCTGGCAGGATTTCGTGGACGGACAGCCATCGCTGCCGGCCCGCCTGACCGCCCGCAAAGGCGAGAAGCTGGTGCGCCTGGTGGTGTCTTCCTGGCAATCCCGTCGCGACAACTGAATACAGCGGACCGCCCTGATGACAGAAATCACACTCCCCTCGCCGGCCAAGCTCAACCTGTTCCTGCATATCACCGGGCGACGGGCAGACGGCTACCACGAGCTGCAGACGCTGTTCCAGTTCCTCGACTACGGCGACACCCTGACTTTTCGCCTGCGCGATGACGGCCTTATCAGCCTGCAACCCGAGCTGCCCGGCGTACCCAATGGCCAGAACCTCATCATCCGCGCTGCCGAGCGCCTGCAGGCCGCCACCGGCACCAGCCTGGGTGCCGACATCACCCTGGACAAACAACTGCCAATGGGCGGAGGCCTGGGCGGCGGCAGCTCCAATGCCGCCACCACCCTGCTGGGGCTGAACCACCTGTGGCAAACCGCACTGACGGAAGAGCGGCTTGCTGAACTGGGCCTGGCGCTGGGTGCCGATGTGCCCGTTTTCGTCCGGGGCCGCGCCGCCCTGGGCGAAGGTGTGGGCGAGAAACTGACCCCTGCGACACCACCGGAGGACTGGTTTGTGGTACTGAAACCAGAGGTTGAGATCAGCACTGCAGATATTTTTTCGAATCCAGGGTTGACAAGAAATACCCCCCGAATCACAATAGCGCCCGCTTTTGAGGGAGACGCCTCCGGTTACCGAAACGATTGCGAAGACGTCGTCAAGCAGTTGTATCCAGAGGTAAAAAGCAGCCTGGACTGGCTGAGCAGATTCGGACCCGCACGATTAACCGGGACCGGGGCTTGCATCTTCGGACGTTTCCCATCAGAAGCTGAAGCCCGGAGTGTTTGGGCGGAAAAACCCACCGGCATCACGGGGTTCGTAGCTAGAGGGGTGAATCGTTCACCACTTCACAAAAAGCTGACAGAGCTGACATGATGCCGAAAGAGCAGCACGATACTGGGGTGTCGCCAAGTGGTAAGGCAACGGGTTTTGATCCCGTCATGCGCAGGTTCGAATCCTGCCACCCCAGCCACCTTTCTTCCTCTTCCTCTGAATCCAAAGCTGAGTTACAGAAGGATACCGCCGTGTCCAAGTTGATGATTTTCGCCGGCAATGCCAACCCGGAACTTGCCAAGGCCATTGCCCAGAAACTTCATATCCCCATGGGACAGGCGACCGTAGGCCGCTTCAGCGACGGTGAGACCACTGTCGAAATCAACGAGAATGTCCGCGGTCACGACGTCTTTATTATCCAGCCCACCTGCTACCCCACCAATGACAACCTGATGGAACTGATCGTGATGGCCGACGCCCTGCGCCGCGCTTCCGCCACGCGAATCACCGCCGTTATCCCCTATTACGGGTATGCGCGCCAGGACCGTCGGGTGCGCTCCACACGGGTAGCCATCAGCGCCAAGGTGGTGGCAGACATGATCTCCTCCATCGGCGTGGACCGGGTACTGACCGTTGACCTTCACGCCGACCAGATTCAGGGGTTCTTCGACATTCCGGTGGACAACATCTACGCCACGCCGGTCATGCTCGAAGACATCGAGAAGCAGCGTTTCGAGAACTTTATTGTCGTATCACCGGACGTGGGCGGCGTGGTTCGCGCCCGGGCCGTTGCCAAGCGCCTGGACGACGCCGACCTGGCCATCATCGACAAACGTCGCCCCAAGGCCAATGTATCCCAGGTCATGCACATCATCGGTGATGTCAAAGACAAGACCTGCATCCTGGTGGACGACATCGTCGATACCGCCGGCACCCTGTGCAAGGCGGCCAACGCCCTCAAGGAACACGGCGCTTCCCGGGTCATTGCCTATATCACCCACCCGGTACTGTCCGGCCCGGCCATTGATAACATCAATGCGTCACAACTGGACGAGCTGGTGGTCTGCGATACCATCCCGCTGGGTGACAAAGCAAAGAATTGTGATAGAATCCGCCCCCTCGGAATGGCGGGACTGCTGGCCGAATCCATTCGTCGTGTCAGTAACGAAGAGTCCATCAGCGCCATGTTCGAGAACGTCTGAGCCCCTGTTTCCCTGCTTGAGGGTAACGCCAGACATCCAGAGAAATACTCTGAAGCATCCGGAACTGGAGCCCTGTTTTGCGGGGCTCCAGTTCTTATTTAAGTGCCGGGCAAACCGGCCTTCACCACACTCATCGCCGCAAGCCTGGTCGCGGGCCCGGTGGATGATTGAACGAGGTAATAACCATGTCCAAGAAGGAATTCGTGATTGAAGCATTTCCTCGCGACGACCAGGGGAAGGGTGCGAGCCGCCGCCTGCGTCGCGAGGAGCGTAAGATTCCTGCCATTATCTACGGTGGCAACAAGGAAGCTACGCCTATCGCCATCTGGCACAACGAGCTGAAGAAAGACCTGGAAAACGAGGCCTTCTTCTCTCACATCCTGACCATCGACATTCAGGGCAAGAAAGAAAGCGTTATCCTGAAGGATCTGCAGCGCCACCCGTACAAGCCGATCCTGACCCACGCTGACTTTCAGCGCGTCGACAAGGACCACGAGATCCACGTCAACGTACCGCTGCACTTCCTGAACGAAGACAAGGCTCCGGTCGTCAAGCTGCAGGGCGGCATCATCTCCCACCAGCTGAACGAAGTGGAAGTGATCTGTCTGCCCCAGGACCTGCCCGAGTTCATCGAAATCGACGTGATGGACCTGCAACTGGACCAGACCATCCACCTGAGCGACCTGCAGATGCCAAAAGGCGTTCGCTCCGCTGCCCTGCAGCACGGTGAGGACTATGACCAGGCGGTCGCTTCCGTTCACCTGCCACGTGGCGCGAAGACGGATGACGAAGGCGCCGAAGAAGGCGGCGAGGAAGAAGGCGAAGACAAGGAGTAATCCTTAGTATCCCGATTGGTCAGCTAGTCGACCAATCGGGACACTCGGGGGAGTTGGCGTTTATGGCACAGGATATCGTCATGGTGGTGGGCCTCGGTAACCCCGGGGCCGACTACGAGAATACCCGTCATAACGCCGGCGCCCTGTTCGTCGAAGCGCTGGCCCGCCACGCGGGCCAGACGCTCCGCCCCGAAAGGAAGTATCATGGGCTTTACGCCCGCATCCACTGGCAGGGTCTCGACCTGCACCTGTTGAACCCCACCACCTTCATGAACCGCAGCGGCCTATCCATCAAGTCACTGGCGGACTTCTTCAAGATTACCCCGGACCAGATCCTCGTCGCCCACGACGAACTGGACCTGCCCCCCGGCACCGCCAAGCTCAAGAAAGGCGGCGGCCACGGCGGTCACAACGGCCTGCGGGACACCATTGCCCACTTGGGCACCAACGATTTTCAGCGCCTGCGCATTGGCATCGGCCACCCCGGCGACAGCCGCAAGGTTACCGGCTATGTGCTGGGCAGACTCGGCAAGCAGGAAACCGAAGAGTTGAATGCGGTTATCGAAGAGATCATCCGGGTTCTGCCGGATGCAGCCACCGGAAAGCTGCCCGCAGCCATGAACCGGTTGCACAGCTTCAGGCCGGCCGAATAGCGACCTGCCTGCGAGCCATCGAGCTCCACCAGAACCCTCACAATGTCTCCACAGGATCCAGAGTATCGATCCTGGCACATATCTCTGCACACTCGACTTTATCCGTCGCCATCAGCATTCCTTTTACCTGGAGTGCCTCGCCTTTGTCATGGAAGATAAAGTAACGATAGAACTTCGTGCCACCTTGGGCCGGAAGGTTGAACATAACCGGCACAGCCACTAATTGCCTGCCACCACACTGGAATCCACGGGAATCCATCAACCTCAACTCGGCGCCTCCATCAGCCTGCACAAGAATTTTCGGACTGGAGAGCCCTGAAAAGTACAACAAATACTCGTGGCCCTCTATCCTCAACAAATCGGCTACCCCTGGAGCGTCAGCGGATTCCTGTTCAGGACGTGGTAGTTCATACTCACTGGATGAATCAATCTCCGGGCAAATCTCAGATCGAACCTCACCTCCTTCGGTCAGAAAACCAGATTCATCGACCACCGATTCGGGAATCGTCAAATACGTCCTTAGCTCTCCCTCAACCCCAAATATCAGGAAGTGCTCCCGACGATCGTAGTTGTCGGCCTCACCCTGAAACCCATGGACACGAATAACATTGAACGTTTCGTCTCGGCATTCAAGACGCTCAGACTGTTCTGAATACAAAAACGCCCTGTCGCCGAATGGTAGAAGGTAGGAACCGACATCCAGACCTGTTCGATCCAGAACCGTCAAGCGGTACTCTCCCGCCTCGAAAACCTCTAACTGAGCTACCAGACTTGCCCCCAAGGCCTGAGCGGAAACAATCAGGCACAGACTGAAGAAAACCATCCGCACTATCACTAGCTCCTTGAAAACCCGTGTTCACAATCCCTGGAAACAGTTGAAATACATGGATATCCATGCCTGCCCCGCCCCCGCCAAAGAAAGATAACAGCAGCGGGTGCACCGACACCATTTGATGGATCTAGCTACAGAGAGCCGGCTTAGCGTCTGCTCACAAGCATAACTTTTTCCGGAGGACTCATGTGCTGCCTGCCCCTCGCACCTGCTAGCGCTCCCCGGTATAATCCGCGCACACATTTTTGTTCCACCAGAGGCATTCCATGGGATTCAATTGCGGCATTGTCGGCCTACCCAACGTCGGCAAATCCACCCTGTTCAACGCACTTACCAAGGCGGAAATCGGCGCCGAGAACTTCCCTTTCTGTACCATCGAGCCGAACGCTGGCGTGGTGCCGATGCCGGACCCGCGCCTGAACAAGCTGGCGGAGATTGTGAAGCCCCAGAAAACGATCCCCACCACCATGGAGTTCGTGGACATTGCGGGCCTGGTGGAAGGCGCCTCCAAGGGCGAAGGCCTGGGCAACCAGTTCCTGGCCAACATTCGCCAGACCGATGCCATCGCCCATGTGGTGCGCTGCTTCGAGGATGAGAACGTGATCCACGTGGCCAACAAGATTGACCCGGCCTCCGATATCGAGATCATCAATACCGAACTGGCCCTGGCCGACCTGGACACCGCTGAGAAAGCCATCAAGCGGGTACAGCGCGTTGCCAAGAGCGGCGACAAGCACGCCAAGGCCCAGCAGGAGATGTTCGAACAATTGCTGCCAGTGCTGAACGAAGGCAAGCCGGTTCGCAGCATGAGCCTGGACGATGACCAGATGGCCCTGATCCGTGAGCTGTGCCTGCTGACCGTCAAGCCCACCATGTACATTGCCAACGTCAGCGAGGACGGCTTTGAGAACAACCCCCACCTGGACAAGGTTCTGGAGATCGCCGCCGAGGAAAACGCTGTAGTGGTGCCCATCTGCAACAAGATCGAAGCCGAGATCGCAGAACTGGAAGACGACGAAAAGTCCATGTTCCTGGACGAGATGGGCATGGAAGAACCCGGCCTTGACCGGGTTATCCGCGCCGGCTACAAGCTGCTGGGCCTGCAGACCTACTTCACCGCCGGCGAGAAGGAAGTCCGCGCCTGGACCGTGCGCATCGGTGCCACCGCGCCCCAGGCCGCCGGCGTGATCCATACCGATTTCGAGCGGGGCTTCATCCGCGCTGAGGTGGTCGGTTACGAAGACTTCGTCCAGTATAACGGTGAGCTGGGGGCCAAGGACGCTGGCAAGTGGCGCCTGGAAGGCAAGGACTACATCGTGCAGGATGGCGATGTTATCCACTTCCGTTTCAACGTGTAATTTTTCAGGAAAATCGGGCCCGAAGCCTTGACACCAAGGGCCCAAATACTGAAAATACGCGCCTCGTTCAGGACGCATTCCTGGCCGAAATGGCAAGGTAGCTCAGTTGGTTAGAGCACGGCACTCATAATGCCGGGGTCGGCGGTTCAACTCCGCCCCTTGCTACCAGTATTCGAAAAGCCCGGCTCGCAAGAGCCGGGCTTTTTTAATGGCTGGCGCTAACCACATACAGGTCAGTCATCGAACGCCCCTTGCCCTTCCTTCGCCCCGTCAAATCGGGTCAGCTCGAACGCCTATTCCTGCATACCGAACTGTCGATAGCTCATTGTTTTGCTAGTCTATAACCGTAATTGGTTGCGACTCATTCTCTGATCTGGCCTGTCATACCCATGCATGCCAGACATACGAACCCATCATTGTCCCGGGAGACAACAACTATGACGCTTCACCTTGAACTCGCTCCCCTGATCAGCATCGCCGCCGGTGTTGGCATCCTCGTGTTTCCGCGCCTGCTGAACTACATCATCGCCGGCTACCTGATTATCTTCGGCGTAATGGGCCTTCTGGGCTATATTTGATCGGTCTGTTTGCCGGTTGACCGGAACGGTGCTTGCCATCGTATCGTTCCGTGACATTCATGATCAGGTACGCTGTATGACCGATAATATTCACTTCTATGAACCCGCCAACGGCCACGGCCTGGCTCACGATCCTTTCAATGCCCTGGTGGCCCCACGGCCGATCGGATGGATTTCGTCCCGGGACGGGAATGGTGTGCTGAACCTGGCCCCCTACAGTTTCTTCAATGCCTTCAACTACCACCCGCCCATCGTCGGCTTTTCCAGCATCGGCTATAAGGACTCGGTCCGCAATGCCCAGGAAACCGGCGAGTTCTGCTGGAACCTGGTGACACGTGCCCTGAGCGAGGCCATGAACGAAACCTGTGCCCATGTCGGGCCAGAAGTGGACGAATTCACGCTGGGCGGGCTGACGCCGAAGTCATCCCGTGTCATCTCCGCGCCTCATGTGGCGGAGAGTCCCGTGGCCCTGGAATGTCGCACATCCCAGGTACTTCAGCTTGCCGGCGCCGACGGGCAGAAGGTGGACACCTGGATGGTCTTCGGCGAAGTGGTCGGCGTTCACATCGCCCGGCACCTGATCCACGATGGCATCTACGATACCGCCGCAGCGGAGCCGGTGCTTCGTGGTGGCGGGCCGGCGGACTACTTTACGGTGGGGCCGGACCAGAAGTTCCAGATGCATCGACCCAAGCCATAATGCCGAGGTGTCGGTGGGCACCCCTGGCTATCCTGTCAGCGGCCAACGCGAAACTTCAGTCTTTAGCGCCCATCCGGATGGATGGTCGCTTCCCGCCCCCCCCCCACTCTTCCCTGATGATGGACCAGATGCTTACCGGCAAAGCAGCGTTGAGCAAGTGACCTGAAAGACTCAGCGGCGGTCCGCCAGGATCAGGCGAAATGCCTTGCCAATATGAGAAATACCCGGTTCCTGATCGCTGATGACCTCGCCGTAGAGGAACGATTCGGCAATGCGTACAGTGAGGTAGGCAAGGTCTTTGATGGGTAGCGGCGGTTGCCATGTCCCCTTTTTCTCCTGCTCAGTCATGAGCTCTTCGATCGCGTTAATGGAACGGGCCTGAACCACGCTATCCTTGGAGGCCAGTATGCGGATGGCGTATTCCGGGTCCTGCGAAATGAAGTGATGCAAAGGACGGCTCTTCATCATCCGCGACACCAGTTGCTCGCAGACGAAAACAAGGTAACTGGCACCCTCGAACGTCGCCTCATCCCGGATTTTTTCCAGCGACTCCGTATAGAAGGACCAGATCACCTCTCCCGTGAACAAATCCTTGTTGCCCACCCAACGAAACAGCGTCGCGCGATTGATACCCAACTCACTGGCCAGGGCACTCATGTGGATTCGTTCGCAATCAAGCCACAGCCTGCGTCCAACTCTGAGCGCATCCAGAGGCGTCACCTGACTCACCATTTCATTCGTTGTCAGAGCGTTAGACAGCGGCGTGCGAGATTGCATCATTTCCCTTTTTTGTTGAATAATGCACCACAATAACTAAATGATGCAGAAGATGGCGAGCCCTGGTACGTCATTGAATGTAAAAAATTTATCATTCTGCACACAAAACACAAAAACAACCCCCAATGGAGTCCAATAATGTCAACAAGCTCTATGCCCTGGCTGAAATCCTATCCCGCCGACATTCCGGGTTCACCGGATTTGTCTGGCATGCCAGTTCACCGCATGCTGGAGAACTCGGCAAAACGATGGCCTCAACGAAGTGCCATCGCCTTCATGGGCAGAAGCATCAGCTACCAAGATCTGAACGACCTGGTCTCCCGAGCGGCCAGCGGTTTTCAGTCGATGGGCGTCAGGCCCGGCGTGCATGTTGGCCTTTATCTGCCAAACACGCCTCACGGCATCATTGCTTTTTTTGGTGTGCTCAGAGCGGGCGGTGTGGTGGTCAACTATTCACCTCTCGACGCCCCGCAGACGCTTGAGCATAAGATCGGGGACAGTGACACCGACATGGTTGTCACCCTTGGACTGAATGCCCTGCTGCCCCAGATGATTGACCTGCTGGAAACGACCCGCCTGAAGCGGCTGGTCGTGGGGTCTGTGGAAGAAATGTCAGGCTCCCCCGAGTCGGTAAAGAACGCCCTCGACCAGGCGGGTGAAACAGCCACCTGGCAGGAATCCGATGGACGGATCTCGTCATTTGCCCAGCTGCTGGACAATAACGGGGGCTATCATGCCTACCCGGACGCTGAGGACTTCGAGACCCTGGCAGTACTTCAGTACACCGGCGGCACTACCGGCGCCCCCAAAGGTGCCATTCTGACGCACGGCAGTATCGCTGACGCCGCTGACCAATATGGCGCAGCACTGAGCTCCACCATCATCCCGGGGGAAGAACGACTTCTGGCCGTACTGCCCCCCTTTCACATCTATTCCATCGTGGTGAACATGCTTCTGGGCCTCAGAAATGGAGCCACCCTCTACCAGATGATGCGTTTTGACCCGAAAGAGGCCCTGGAACTGATTCAAACGGAAGAAATCACCGTTTTCCCCGCAGTACCTACCATGCTCTCGGCTCTGCTCACCTACCCTGAGCTGGAGCAATACCGGCTGAGCTCGCTGAAACTCTGCAACTCTGGTGGCGCCCCGCTCCCGGTCGAGTTGCAGCAACGTTTCCTTGATCTGGCCGGATGCCCGGTCAAGGAAGGTTGGGGAATGACCGAGACCTGTTCAGTCGGAACGATTACACCCAAAGGCGTCACACCACCCCCGGGTTCATGCGGGTTGCCAGTGCCTGGCGTTGACCTGCAGATCCTGTCGCTGGACGACGAGGAAACCCTGCTGGGCACCGGGGAACGGGGCGAACTTTGTATCAAGGGCTCCAACATGATGCGGGGCTACTGGAAACGCGATGATGCCACCGATGATTCAATGACCAGCAGCGGTTTTTTCCGCACGGGTGATATTGCCTACATGGACGAGGACGGTTTCATATACATCGTGGACCGCACCAAGGACATGATTATTTGCAGCGGCTACAACGTCTATCCGCGCAACATCGAAGAAGCCATTCATGAGCACCCGGCGATTGAAGAGGTATCCGTTATCGGCATTCCGGACGACTATCGCGGCCAGAGCCCGAAAGCTTTTATAACCATCAGACATGAGCACAATGCCCCCTCTCTCGAGGAACTCCAGGCGTTCCTCAAATCGCGGCTTGGCAAGCATGAAATGATCCGCGACATGGAAGTGCGCGATGAACTGCCAAAGACACCGGTCGGCAAGCTTTCCAAGAAAGCGCTTTACGATGAAGTAGCGTCCTGACGTACCGCTTCCGGAATACATCGTTCAAACCGGTCTCTCGCCAGCGCGAACGACCGGTCAGACAGCTCATAGGTGCACCCATGTTTGCCATAGGAAAGTATCTCTCAAAGATCACCAACTTTGTCTCCATCATCGGTGGCCTCGCCATCGCTCTGATGATGTTCCATATCACTGCCGATGTTGCCGGGCGCTATATTTTTGATTCACCGATGCCGGGAACCATCACCGTGGTCTCTTACTACTACATGTCGATCGCGGCCTTTATCCCCCTCGCCTTTGCCGAGCAAAAGGACGCCCACATCTCTGTGGAGGTCATCACCGAAAGAATGCCCAGATGGATGCAGCACAATCTCGAACGGCTTGCGCTCCTGTGCTCACTGACGGTGTTTGGTTTTCTGGGGGTTCGCTCCTTTCTGGAGGCACAACGAAAGTTCAGCTCTGGTGCCTCCATCGTCCAGGGCAATTCCGAGATCCCAATCTGGCTGACCTACTTCGTCCTGCCGCTGGGCTGCCTCCTGATGGTCCTGGTAGTCGCTTACAAACTGATCAGCAGCTTTCTGCCTCAGGAAACCGGCCTGGATACCGAGAGGGCCCAGGCTGACGACATCGACCAACAGGACTGAAGAGCGGGGCACACAATGACAGATGTACAGATTGGTTTATCCGGACTCGTCCTTCTGGTGACTCTGATAGCCCTGCGGATTCCTATCGGCGTGTCGCTGATCGGCGTATCCTTTGGCGGCTTGTGGTACCTGATGGGATTCAACGTTGCCTGGGGATCGCTGGGGATTGTCCCTTATCAGTTTGCAGCCAACTGGGTACTCAGTTCCGTTCCCATGTTCCTGCTGCTCGGATTCATCTGCTATCACACGCAGCTGACACAAGGAATGTTTCGTGCCGCGCGCATGTGGCTTTCCGGCGTTCCTGGTGGACTGGCCATTGCGGCCGTATTCGGTTCGGCCGGCTTTGCCGCTGTGTCGGGTTCATCAGTGGCCTGTTCAGCCGCCATGGGACGTATCGCCGTTCCGGAAATGGTGAAGTATCGCTACGACCCGGAACTTGCCACCGGCACAGTGGCCGTCGCTGGCACAATTGGCGCTCTCATCCCGCCATCAATCATCATGATCCTTTACGGCATCATCGCCCAGGAGTCGATCAGCGGGTTGTTTCTGGGGGGTATCTCCGCAGGCATATTAACGGCCATCGGCTATATCCTGGTTATTCTTATCCGCGTCAAGATCAATCCGAACCTGGCGCCTGACACCAACGAAACCATTCCGCTTTCCGACAAGGTTTGGGCTCTACGAGACACCTGGCCGGTCATTATGATCATGGTCGGAATCTTCGGGGGTCTATTTGGCGGGGTGTTTACCCCAACGGAAGCCGGCGCCGTCGGTGCCTCCCTGTCGCTGGCTGTGGCCGCGATAAAAGGCAGTCTCACCTGGGAGCGATTCCGGAACGCCATTCTTGAAACTCTGCTCACGACCAGCGCACTGATCATCATCGCTGTCGGGGCCAGCCTTTTGACGCGATTCCTCGCTCTCTCCGGCGCGGGTGTTTACCTGTCCGAACTGATCATCGGCATGGATGCCTCGGTCGTCGTGATACTGTTGGCCATCGTGGTGATCTACATTCTACTCGGAATGTTTCTCGAGCCGATTGGCGCGATGCTTCTGACACTGCCTATCGTTTTGCCCATCATCAACGATCTCGGCCTGAGTCTGCTGTGGTTTGGTGTGGTGCTGACAAAACTTCTGGAGGTAGGCATGATCACACCGCCCATAGGTATGAACGTCTTCGTGATCAAGAGTGTGGTCGGCAACCTGGTCTCAACCGGTCAGGTGTTCCGGGGCATATTCTGGTTCCTGATGATGGACCTGCTGGTGCTGTTCGTATTGATGGCCTTCCCTGAAGTCGTGCTATTCCTGCCTGGCCTCGGGAGCTGAGCGTGATACCCCCCTGATGCCATGGTGGCACCAGGGGGGACATCAGGACCGCAGAATGGCCCTGTTCCGCCTATAATCAGAGCCCGTACTGAGCGGCGTCGACTTTGGAAAAGACTTCCTTCCAGTAGATGTCGGCCAGCTCTTCGCTGCTCTGCACATCGTTAATCAACCCTTGCCATTTGCCAAGCAACTCACGGAAGGTCGCGATCTTTGCCTCGGCGTTCTCAATGCCGTAGCGCTCGGAATAGGCCTCGGCAATAGTCTTCAGGTCAGCCTCGATGAACTCGCGGTTATCGGCATTCATGGCATCGGTTGCCTGGGTAATGCCAATGCCCTGATCCCGCGCGGTTGCCTCATTGTCGACAGCTCCTTTCTCATAACCCCAACTGAACTCCGCAGACAGTATCGCAGTGGCTTCCAGCAACGCCTGACGCTGGGCATCGGTGAGCGAACGCCAGGTATCCAGGTTCATATTGGCCGACCCCACGCCGCTGAAAACGCCACTGGGGTAGTTCACCGTGATGTCATCCACCACCTCGAACAGATTGAACACAGACAGCTCGGAGGTCGACTGAACCGAACAGTCGACCACGCCCTGACTCAGCCCTTCATAGATTTCGTTAACAGACATAGTAATCGGGTTGGCGCCAACTGATTCAGCCCATCGGGCCCATTGCGCCCCGGAGGTGCGCAGATTCTTGCCTTCCAGCGCTTCCAGGCTATCCACCTTTTCCCGACACAGCAGTGAATACGGCGGCGTGGCAGCACTGCCCAGGAACAGCTGATTCTGAGCCGAGAACTCATCACGACATTCCTTGCAGTTCAGGAAGATGAACTCGGACATGGCTCCCGTGTAGACCAGCCCTGCCTGGTCCGAACCACCGTCGGTAAGTTCAATGGACATGGACACTTCAGCGACCATGTTGGTGTGGGCAAAATCGGCGGGGAAATAGGGGGTCAGCACTACGCCCATGTCGGCCATGCCGTCACGAATGCCAGCCGGAGTCTCACGCAGGTTCAACAGCGACAGCTCGAAGACCCGGGCTCCGAGCTCCCCGTTGGACAGCTCGTCCAGACGGCTCTCAAATACAGCAAGGGCATCGCTGGTGATGCTACCCTGTGGATAACCTGAGGCAAAGGTAAGGTTTGTGGCATGGGCTGACAGAGTCGAGAGGCCGCCTGCTATCGCCAGTGCAACTCCTATCTTGGTTGTGCTCATCTTGGGGGTACTCCTGCAATTGTTTTTGTAGGAATCCGGCTTACCGAATTCATCGGCTACTATACGTGAGCAAGACAATCGGTTCTACGATGCTCTGAGGCTGCTCCAATCTCGTTCTGACCCGTTTCTGTGCCATACTCTTGCCCCAGACTAACCATGCCCAAGGCACCCCAAAAGACCAATAAAGGAGTCTATGCTCATGAAACCCGAAACCCTAGCGCTGCATGCAGGATTCAGTGGCGACCCCACCACCCACGCAGCCACTACCCCCATCTACCAGACCACGTCCTACACCTTTGACGATACCCAGCATGGTGCCGACCTGTTCGACCTGAAGGTTCAGGGCAATATCTATACCCGCATCATGAACCCCACCAATGGGGTGCTGGAAGAGCGCATGGCGCAACTGGAAGGTGGCGTGGGTGCCCTGGCGGTGGCCTCAGGTATGGCAGCCATCACCTACGCCCTGCAGACCATCTGCAAGGTGGGCAACAACATCGTCAGTACCAGCCAGCTCTACGGCGGCACCTACAACCTGTTTGCCCACTCGCTGCCCAACCAGGGTATCAACTGCCGCATGGTGGCCCACGACGACTACGACAATATTGTTGCCGCCATTGACGAGAACACCCGGGCGCTGTTCTGCGAGTCTATCGGCAACCCGGCGGGCAATGTGGTGGATATCGAGACCTGGGCGAAGATCGCCCACGACCATGGCATTCCGCTGATCGTGGACAACACCGTGGCCACGCCCTTCCTGTGCCGTCCGTTCGAGCATGGCGCGGATATCGTGGTGCACTCCCTGACCAAGTACATTGGCGGACACGGCACCACAGTGGCCGGTGTCGTGGTTGATTCCGGCAAGTTCGACTGGAAGGCCAGCGCTGACAAATTCCCAATGCTGAACGAACCGGACCCGTCCTACCACGGCGTGGTCTACACCGAGGCCCTGGGCGAAGCCGCCTTTATCGGCCGCTGTCGGGTGGTGCCCCTGCGGAATACCGGCGCCGCCCTGTCACCGTTCAATGCGTTCCTGATCATGCAGGGGCTGGAAACCCTGGCCCTGCGCATGGAACGCCACTGCGAAAATGCCGAGAAGGTCGCCCAGTATCTGCAGGATCACCCTCTCGTGGAATGGGTGAACTACGCAGCCCTGCCCGGCAGCCCCTACAAGGCCACCTGCGACAAAATCTGCGGCGGCAAGGCTTCCGGCATTCTGAGCTTTGGTATCAAGGGTGGTCTTGAGGCGGGAGCGAAATTTATCGACGCCCTGCAGCTGATCTACCGCCTGGTGAACATTGGTGACGCCAAGTCCCTGGCCTGTCACCCGGCCACCACGACACATCGCCAGCTGAACGCTGACGAACTCCGCAGTGCCGGCGTCAGTGAAGATCTGGTAAGGCTGTCCATCGGCATCGAGCACGTGGACGACATCATTGCGGATATCGACCAGGCGCTGAAAGCCGCCAGTTAAGAAACCTAGTGACAAAAAAAGGGGGGAGGCCTGGCGCCTCCCCCCTTTTTGTTTTCCCGGTAAAGTCTCAGCTTTCCCTGTCTTCCTCCCAGGTTTTCAGCAGTTCGTCGTAAGGTACTGTCTCACCCTGGGGCTTCTCGTTATCCAGCTTCGGCTTGGGAGCACCAGGCTGGTCCAGCCAGTATTGGGCTTCCCTCGGCTCATTCAGCTTCGGCCCGCAGGTTTCCATTACCTTGGCGCGCTCCAGGCGCATCATGATGTTGTCCTGGGCTTCCGCCAGGCCGTCCAGGGCCTCCTGGGGGCTGGCCTCACCGCTGGCGGCCTGGGAGATATACTGCCACCACAGCTGGGCCAGTTTCGGATAGTCCGGTACGTTGGTGCCGGTGGGGCTCCACTGGACCCGGGCGGGACTGCGGTAGAATTCCACCAGGCCACCCAGTCGCGGAGCCGCTTCGGTCATGGCGTCAGAGTTGATGTCAGACTCCCGAATCGGCGTCAGGCCAGCAAGGGTCTTCTCCAGGGAGACGGTTTTGGCCACCGTGAACTGGGCATAGAGCCAGGCAGCCAGACGACGCTCCTCCGGGGTGGAATCAAAGAAGGTCCAGGAACCCACGTCCTGATAGCCCAGCTTCATGCCCTCTTCCCAATAGGGACCGTGGGGCGACGGCGCCATGCGCCATTTCGGGGTACCGTCCTCGTTCACTACCGGCAGACCGTCTTCGATCATGCTGGCGGTGAAAGCGGTGTACCAGAAGATCTGCTGGGCAATGTTGCCCTGTGCCGGCACGGGGCCTGCCTCTGAGAAGGTCATGCCCTGGGCTTCCGGCGGCGCGTACTGCTTCATCCAGTCCAGGTACTTGGTGGTGGCATAAACCGCCGCCGGGCCGTTGACCGCACCCCCACGGGTAACGCTGGAACCCACCGGGTGACACTCTTCGACCCGGATGCCCCACTCGTCCACCGGCAGGCCGTTGGGCAGCCCCTTGTCGCCGGCGCCGGCCATGGAGAACCAGGCGTCAGTGAAGCGCCAGCCCAGGGACGGGTCTTTCTTGCCATAGTCCATGTGACCATAGACCCGCTCGCCGTCGATTTCCTTGACGTGCTCGGTAAAGAACTCGGCGATGTCCTCATAGGCGGACCAGTTGACCGGCACACCCAGCTCATAACCGTAGATTTCCTTGAACTGCTTCTTCAGGTCCTCACGCTCGAACCAGTCCGCCCGGAACCAGTACAGGTTGGCGAACTGCTGGGTCGGCAACTGGTAGAGCTTGCCGTCCGGAGCGGTGGTGAAATCCAGGCCGATAAAATCGTCCAGGTCGAGGGTTGGCAGGGTCAGGTCCTTGGCCTCGTTTTCCATCATGTCGGACACAGGCACCACCTTGCCGTAGCGCCAGTGGGTACCGATCAGGTCCGAGTCATTGATGTAGGCGTCGTAGATATTGCGGCCCGACTGCATCTGGGTCTGCAGTTTCTCGATCACGTCGCCTTCCTGGATCAGGTTATGGGTCAGGTTGATACCCGTGATCTCCTGGAAGGCCTTCGCCAGGGTGTTAGCTTCGTACTCGTGGGTGGCAATGGTTTCCGACACCACGTTGATGTCCATGCCCCGGAAGGGTTCCGACGCTCTGGCGAACCACAACAGCTCTTCCAGTCGTTGCTCCTCGTCAAGCGTGGATGTAGAGAACTCCTTGGCCCACTTGCGGGCCGCGTCTTCATACTGGTCTGCTTGGGCCAGGGTGAATGGCCCCGCGGTGAGAACCGCCAGAGCGGTCCCCAGCAACAGGGTCCTTGGCTGTTTGTTGTTATTGAACATATCCAACCTCGTTTGTTGTTCGTGTTGGCGACAAGTCAGCAACTGCGTACTGACACCGCCTGTTGCACATGGCGTGGCCTGGGCCCGCCGCCGTCTTGGTCTGGCGCAGCTGGTTCACCGCCCCAGTCCGGTTCGCTCAATTGTCACGATAGGCAGATCCTCCCTGTTCATTGTTTTTCCAGTATCAATCGCCGGATATCAGCCCCATTTCAGCAGGACCAGCCCCCACAAAACTGAAACAGCCAGGGCGATCCACAGCGACACCTCACTGACACCCAGGAAGACCAGGTGAATGTAGGCCGCCGACAACAGACCGATAAACAACCGGTCGCCACGGGTGGTGGCGATGGGCAGGAACCCCTTGCGCTCGGTACAGGGGGCGACGATTTCGAACACCGTCATCACCACCAGGATGGTGGCAATCACGGCAAAAAAGATGGCAACGGGTTGGGTCCAGTTCATCCAGTCCAGCATGGCGACCTCCTATACCCGCCCCAGGGCGAAGCCCCGGGCCACGTGGTTGCGCACGAACCAGACCACCAGAACCCCGGGCAGGATGGTCAGCACCCCGGCGGCCGCCAGCACCCCCCAGTCAATACCACTGGCGCCCATGGTCCGGGTCATGATGGCCGCTATGGGCTGGGCGTCCACGGACGTCAGCGTTCTCGCCAGCAGCAGCTCGACCCATGAGAACATGAAGATAAAGAAGGCCGTCACACCGATGCCTGAGCTGATCATGGGCATGAAGACCTTCACGAAGAAACGGGGAAAGGAGTAGCCGTCGATATAGGCCATCTCATCGTATTCCCGGGGCACCCCGGACATGAAACCTTCAAGGATCCAAACCGCCAGGGGCACGTTGAACAGGCAGTGGGCCAGGGCCACGGCAACATGGGTGTCAAACAGGCCGATGGAGGAATACAGCTGGAAGAACGGCAACAGGAACACCGCTGGCGGCGCCATGCGATTGCTCAGCAGCCAGAAGAACAGATGCTTGTCCCCTATGAACCGATAGCGACTGAAGGCATAGGCGGCCGGCAGGGCCACCACCAGGGTGATGGCCATGTTCATCACCACGTAGATCATGGAGTTGATGTAGCCGGAGTACCAACTGGGGTCGGTAAAGATCACCACATAGTTGTCGAAGGTGAAGTTCTGTGGCCACAGGGTCAGGCCGCTGAGGATCTCCCGGTTGGTCTTGAACGACATGTTCACCAGCCAGTAGATGGGCGTCAGCAGCAGGATGATGAACACCGTCATGCCCAGGCCCCGGGCGCCGGAGGTTTTCTGCATCGCCATGGCCTAGCGCTCCTTATCCATGTGTGTAATGGCGGTAAAGAACAGCCAGGACACCAGCAGCACGATCAGGAAGTACACCAGTGAGAAGGCCGCGGCCCGGCCCAGGTCGAACTGCCCCACCGCCATCGTGGTCAGTGTCTGGCTCAGGAAGGTGGTGGAACTGCCTGGGCCGCCGCCGGTGAGCACGAAGGGCTCGGTGTAGATCATGAAGCTGTCCATGAAACGCAGTAGCACCGCGATCACCAACACATTGCGCAGTCGCGGCAGCTGGATGTAGCGGAATACTGCCCAGCGAGACGCGCGGTCGATCTCTGCCGCCTGATAGAAGGCCTCCGGGATGGCTCGCAGGCCGGAATAGCACAGCAGCGCCACCAGGGGTGTCCAATGCCACACATCCATCAGCAGCACGGTAAACCAGGCGGCCACGGGATCACCGGTGTAGTTGTAGCTGAACCCCAGTTCGTTGAGCCCCCAGCCAAACAGACCGATGTCGCCACGGGCGAAGATCTGCCATATGGTGCCCACCACGTTCCAGGGAATCAGCAACGGAATGGCCAGCAGAATCAGGCATAGTGAGGCGCGAATACCGCCTCTGGGCATCAGCAGCGCGACACCGATACCCAGGGGTATCTCGATGGCGAGCACTGCAGCGGAAAAGCCGAACTGCCGCAGCAGAGACTCCTGCAGCCGTTGATCCCGCAGCACATCGCGGAACCATTCGGTGCCCACGTAGTAGGCATTGCCTGGCCCGAAAATGTCCTGTACCGAATAGTTCACCACCGTCATCAGCGGCACCAGCGCCGAGAAAGCCACCAGCAGCAATACTGGCAGTACCAGCCACCAGGCGCGGTTGTCCGGGATCTTGTTCATGATGTCGCCTCCACCAGGTACTCATCGGCGTAGAGCTTCAGCCACCGGGGCGGGAAATGCAGATGTATGGTCTGGCCCCGCTCCACCCGGGTGTCCTCCGACAGGCGGACTTTCAGCAGCTGGTCTTCCAGGCGGGCGGTCACGATCTGGTAGGTGCCCAGATCTTCCACGTCCTCCACCACAGCTGGGTGGGCGCCCTCCCCCGGCTTTGCCGGCTCCACGAATTCGGGGCGGATGCCCAGCTTGAGATTGTCGGTCTCCAGGCCCGCAAGCCGTTGCCGGAGATCATCAGACAGCGGGATGTCGGTATCGCCGAAACGTACGCCATCGCCGGAACGACTCACCGGCATCAGGTTCATGCCAGGGCTCCCGATGAAGAAGCCCACAAAAGTGTGGTTCGGGTTTTCGAACAGCTCCGTCGGTGTTCCGAACTGAACAATACGTCCTTCGTACATCACCGCGATCTTGTCGGCGAAGGTCGAGGCCTCAAGCTGGTCGTGAGTCACATAGATCATGGTGATATCGAACTGTTCGTGGATCTGCTTGAGTTTGCGGCGCAGCTTCCACTTCAGTTGCGGGTCGATGACCGTCAGCGGCTCATCGAACAGGATGGCGGAAACGTCCTCCCGCACCAGGCCACGACCCATGGAGACTTTCTGTTTCTCGTCGGCGGTCAGGTTGCGGGCCTTGCGTTTGAGCAGATCCTCCAGCTCCAGAACGCCGGCAATTTCCTCGACCCGCTCCCGGATCCGGTTCTTCGGTACCTTGCTGTTGCGTAGCGGAAACGCAAGATTGTCGAACACCGTCATCGAGTCATACACCACCGGAAACTGGAAAACCTGGGCGATGTTGCGCTCCCGGGGCGATAGTTCGTTAACACGCTTGCCATCGAACAGCACCTCACCCTCGGAAGGCTCCAGAAGGCCGGAAATAATATTGAGCATGGTGCTCTTGCCGCAGCCCGAAGGCCCCAGCAGCGCATAGGCCCCGCCCTTCTGCCAGACATGGTCCAACTGCCGAATGGCGTAGTCCTCCGGCCCGGCGGGGTTCCGCTCGTAACTGTGGGCCATGGCGGTCAGGGATATCTCAGCCATGCGCACCTCCCGTATCCACCGGGGTATGGACCAGGGCACGCTGCTGGTCGAACACGAACAGCCGGTTCATGGGCAGGTAGACCCGCACGCTGTCACCCGGGTGGTGGGAATGAACACCTAGCTCCTGTAACACCATCTCCAGGGAGCGGTTACGAACATGCAGGAAGGTTTCCGAGCCGCTGATCTCTCCCAGCTCGACCTTCATGTCCATGACCAGGTCATCGTTGCTGGCCGGCGCCAGCCCCACATGGCTGGGACGGACGCCAAACAGGTAATCGCCTTCGGGCAGGCTTTCCAGTTCCCGGGTCAGGCTATGGTCGGGGCCCTCATTGAACGTGACGCGCCGGTTACTGACCCGGCCCGGCATCAGGTTCATGGGCGGCTCACTGAACAGTTCCGCCGCCAGGGTGCTGACCGGTCGCCGATAGACCTCCGCTACCGGCCCGCTCTGGATCACCTGCCCCTCATGAAGCAGCGTGGTGGTGCCGCCGAGCGCCAGGGCCTCATTGGCTTCTGTGGTGGCATACACCGCAATGCACTGACGCTCCCGGAACAGCTGCCGCAGTTCCGAGCGCAGTTCCTCCCGCAACTTGTAATCCAGGTTCACCAGGGGTTCATCGAACAGGATCAGGGTGGCGTCCTTGACCAGGGCGCGGGCCATGGCGGTGCGTTGCTGCTGGCCACCGGAAAGCTCCAGGGGATAACGGGCCAGCAGGTTGTCGATGCGCAGCATGGCGGCGGTTTCCCGCACCCGCCGGTCAATCTCGCCCTTGTTCATGCGGGCCAGACGCAGGGGGGAGGCGATGTTCTCGTACACCGACAGATTGGGGTAGTTAATGAACTGCTGGTAGATCATCGAGACATTGCGCTTCTGTACGCTCTGCCCCGTGACGTCGTTTCCATTATAGAGAATGCGACCTGTGTCGGGCCGGTCGAGCCCGGCCATCAGGCGCATGAGGGAGGTCTTGCCGGCCAGGGTCCGCCCCAGCAGGACGTTGAACGAACCGGCCTCAAACGTCAGGTTCGCATTATGTATATAGTCCACGCCATCTACGGCACGGGAGATGTTCTCCAGTTGTAGCGACATCTGGTTTCCTTGTTGTTCTTATACAGGGCGGCACGCCACCACCCGTTGTCCCTTGTTTCTGCCTGTCATCATGACCAGTAAAATGACACAACACTGGTTATTTCAATGACGACCTAAAAGGTTCTAGTACAGTGTTCGGATGTTCGCAAACAATCAGAGCGACTTTGGCGGTTTGTTAACAAATAAACAGTTCAGACACCATTTCGCCGATTAACACGCTGAATTCCCGACGTCCATCCGCCATTGCGCTATAATCCGGACGCTTTAATGAACTTTCGCTGACGAACTTTGGGAGCCCACATGCCTCAGCACCACCGGCAGGACCAGATTCTCGAGCTGATACGCCAACAGGGGTTCGCGACCACGGAGCAATTGGTGGATCACTTCCAGGTGACCCCCCAGACTATCCGCCGCGATCTCAACGAGCTGGCCAGCCAGAACCGGGTTCGCCGCCACCACGGTGGCGCAGGTATTGACTCCAGCACCGTGAACACGGCCTACCAGGCCCGCAAGATCATGGAGCTGGAGGCCAAGGAGCGCATTGCCGCTGAGCTGGTAGAAATGATTCCGGATAACGCCTCACTGTTCATCAACATCGGCACCACCACCGAGACCATTGCCCGGGCGCTGCTGGTCAGGAACAACCTCAAGGTGGTCACCAACAACCTGCATGTGGCATCAATCCTTTCGGCGCGGGAGGATTTCACCATCATCATTGCCGGTGGTGAGGTACGAAACCGGGACGGTGGCATCGTGGGCGAGGCCACGCGGGATTTCATCAATCAGTTCCGCATGGATTTCGGCATCATCGGTATCAGCGGAATCCACGGCGACGGCTCACTGCTGGATTTTGACTACCGTGAAGTGCGCGTGGCCCAGGCCATTATTGGCAACTCGAGCCAGGTGCTGCTGGCGGCCGACCATACCAAATTCGGCCGCAACGCCATGGTCCGGCTGGGCAATATCAGCCAGGCCGATCATGTCTTCACCGATCAGACCCCACCGGAGGAAATCTGCCATTTGCTGGCAGAACATCAGGTTGCGCTGCACGTCGTGCGCGACACAGAGTAATTTTCGTTTGTTTTCCCGGTTTTCCTTTACGAATACGCCAGCCTTTCCCATACTGGTATCCCGATAACAGGGATCAGCCAGTGGGAGTTTGAACAGATGACCGGCAAAGCGGGGGATTACGACGTTATCGTGATCGGTGGTGGCGTCAACGGCACAGGCATTGCCATGGACGCTGCCGGTCGTGGCCTGAAAGTACTGCTTTGCGAAATGAACGACCTGGCGTCGGCCACGTCCAGTCGCAGCAGTAAGCTGATCCATGGCGGGCTCCGATACCTGGAGCACTACGAATTCCGCCTGGTTCGCCAGGCGCTGGCAGAACGGGAATCACTGCTTGCGAACGCGCCCCATATCATGTGGCCGCTGCGCTTCCGGCTGCCCCACCAACCGCACCTTCGCCCGGCATGGATGATTCGCGCAGGTCTGTTCCTTTACGACCATCTGGCCAAACGGGAGCGCCTGCCGGCTTCCCGCTCGGTGACCTTCACCCCTGATGATCCCCTGAAACCCGAAATCACCCGCGGTTTCGAATATTCCGATGGCTGGGCGGACGATGCCCGGCTGGTGGTGCTGACGGCCCGCAAGGCAGAGGAAATGGGCGCTGAGGTGCTTACCCGCACCCGCTGTGTGCGTGCCGAACGGGGCGAGGACACCTGGCAGGTGACCCTGCTGGATACCTTTACCGGCGACTCCCGTGTGGTCAATGCCAGGGCCCTGGTCAATGCAGCGGGCCCCTGGGTCAGCAGCCTGTTTGATACCACCATGGGTCAGCAGGCACCCCGAATGATCCGCATGGTCAAGGGCAGCCATATCGTGGTGCCGCGACTGAACCGGGACAGTGAGGCATACATACTGCAGAACGAGGACGAGCGCATCGTCTTTGTGATCCCCTATGAAGACCACTTCTCCCTGGTGGGCACGACGGATGTGGACTATGACGGCAACCCTGCCGAGGCAACCATCTCCGACGAGGAAACCCGCTACCTGCTCGATATCGTCAACCACTATTTCCGGCACCAGCTCACCCCGAAGGATGTGGTCTGGTCCTATTCCGGTGTGCGGCCGTTGATGGATGATGAGGAAGACAGCGCCCAGAAGGCCTCCCGGGACTATTCCTTTGAAGTGGACGCCCCGGCCGGAAAGACACCGCTGCTGTCCGTATTCGGCGGCAAGCTCACCACCTTCCGCAAGCTGAGCGAGGCCGCTACTGACAAGCTATGCCAGTACTTTCCCGAGGCCGGGGGACGGTGGACTAGAACAGCTGTACTGCCCGGGGGTGACTTCGAAAGTCAGCCACAGTTGCAGGAAACGCTGCAGGAACGTTACCCCTGGCTGCCGGAGCTTCTCGCATCACGACTGGTACGCTGCTACGGTACCGACAGCTACCGCCTGTTGGGGGCCAGTGAAAGCCTGAACGACCTGGGCCAGCACTTCCTCGGCACGCTGTACGAGCGTGAAGTGCAGTACCTGGTGCGCCACGAGTGGGCGATAACCGCCGAGGACATCCTCTGGCGACGCACCAAACAGGGGCTCTACGCCTCCCAACGGGAAGTCGACAAGCTGGATCACTGGCTGGAAAACCGGGAGAAACTGGCAGGGCCGCGTCACTGCACCGCAGGGTGACCGGGTACGACCTTGGTGGTACCGGGATTTCCCCTACAGCGCTTGTATCCTCAGGTCCATGGCCTTAACCTTTAGGCGTGTCTCGTTTGATTGATTCGCGAATTAACCAGACGGGGTACCGGCTGCATACACCTACCTCAAAGAGACTCCGCTTGCCATGAGCGACAGCGCCAAACCCCGCGTAGTCAGCGGGTCAAAGTTCCGCAATGAACATGGATTCTCAGCCATCAAGGACGGCGTCAAGAAGTCCGCCAGTGCGGATACACCCGTGCAGCGCAAACCCAGCTGGCTGCGGGCCCGCATGCCCGGGGGAGAACGCTTCGAGGCAGTGAAGCGCAACGTCAGCGAGCATCGCCTGAGCACCGTATGCCAGGAATCCCACTGCCCCAATATCGGTGAATGCTGGAACAATGGCACTGCCACCATCATGGTGATGGGCTCCGTGTGCACCCGGGCATGCAAGTTCTGTGCGGTGGACACCGGCAACCCGAAAGGCTGGCTCGACCACGATGAGCCGGAGAACACCGCCAGGTCGGTGGAGCTTATGGGCCTGCGTTACATCGTACTGACATCGGTTGACCGGGATGATCTTGAGGACGGCGGTGCCGCCCATTACGCCGCCTGCGTGGCGGCCATCAAACAGCGCACTCCGGAGGTGGCGGTTGAGGCCCTGACCCCGGACTTCGACGCCGTCATGCCCCATGTAGAGAAAGTGGTGGATTCCGGTCTTGATGTGTTCGCCCAGAACGTGGAAACCGTACGACGCCTGACACACAGGGTGCGCGACCCCCGCGCTGGCTATGACAAGACCCTGAGTGTACTGGCCCATGCCAAGCAGCACCGCCCGGACGTACTCACCAAAACCAGCCTGATGCTGGGGCTGGGCGAAACCGAGGATGAAGTCCTGCAGACCATGGACGATCTGCTGGCCGTTGGCGTGGATATCCTGACCCTGGGCCAATACCTGCGCCCCACCCCGAACCACCTGCCAGTGGAGCGCTACGTCACCCCGCAGGAGTTCAATCGCTACCGTGACATCGGGCTGGAAAAGGGCTTCATGGAAGTGCCCTCCGGCCCCATGGTGCGTTCCAGCTATCGAGCCGACCGGGTGTTCGAAAAAAACAACCTGGGGCTTGCGGTACCCGCCGTCCCCCGGGACACCAGCACCATCCCGGTTCGCCAGGTAGACTGATCATCGCCCCGGCAGCGGGCGCCCGCCCGCTGCCCTGGTTTCCGGAAATTATCCCGTTTGCCCTCAAATTATTCCGCCCGCAGCCGATACCTTCAATGCAAGACATTGTGAAACCTCGCCTTCAGGCAGGCCCCGGGCAAACAACGCGTTGCCGACAGGTGCTAAGTTAACGGCTGGCCCCGCAGCTCACTGCAAATGCTCCCCACCCGGCAGGGGATAACAATCAACAACAGGTCACACATGCTGAATCTGCTGAAAAACGCCCGTCTCAAGTACAAATTCTGGTTACTGAACATTGTGGTCTTCGTGGTCATGTGCCTGTTGGTGTTCTACGCCATGCACAACACCGCGACTGTGACAGGACGGTCCTTCACGGACGTTTTCGCAGAGACCGCGCCCGGTTATGCCGGCATCGTGGCACTGCTGATGGTGCTGGAAATGGCGGGGTCACAGTTGCTGATTTCCTTTATCGAGCGGCATATCAACCGCTTGAAAAAGACCATGGTGTCGGTTCAGGTGTCCGGCAACCTCAGTGAACGGGCGCTGGTGGACTCCACCGACGAGATAGGCGAAATGGCGGAGGCCTTCAACGCCATGCAACAACGCACCGGCGATGTGGTCAGCGGCATGCTGGAGGCCATCAGCCGGCTGCATGTCGAGGTACAGGAGCTGACCACGGCGGCGGAACGTCGTCGCGACGAGCTCAGCCGCCAGCAGCAGGGAGCGGAGCGTTCAGCCCAGGTGGTGGAAGCCATGCTACAGAGCTTTTCCGGTATTGCCGAGCAGGCAGGCATCGCCAATACTCTCTCCCACGAGGCGAACCGCGCCGCCGTCGACGGCAGCGCCAGGGTGGCGCGCAGCGCGGAATCCATCAAGACCCTCTCCGGCGCCATCGAAACCTCCGCAAACTCGGTTCAGGCACTGGCTGACAACAGCGAGGAAATCCGGCATTCGGTCACTGAAATCAAGGGCATTGCCGAGCAGACCAACCTGCTGGCCCTGAACGCGGCTATCGAGGCTGCCCGCGCCGGCGAACAGGGGCGGGGCTTTGCGGTGGTCGCTGATGAGGTACGAAAACTGGCCCAGCGGGTGCAGGACTCCACCGACCAGATCCAGGGCACCCTCGACCGGCTGCTGAAAGCCATGGCGGCTGCGGTGGAGCAGATGACGACGAGCTCCGAAGACGCCGCCCGGTGTGTCAGCGAAGCCATGGAAGGCCGTCAGGCCCTGGAAGACATCAACGATATGGTCAGCCGCATCGACCATACCAACGCCGAAATCGCCAGCGTGTCAGCCGAGCAGACTGCCGGCACCGATGCGGTACTGGCTGATGTCCAGGGCATTCGCGAAACCACCGAGAACATGGTCCGGGAACTGGCCGCCAGCGCAGAGATGAGCAGGCGCCTGAAGCAGCTGATTGATTCCCTGGAACAGGCATCCCGCCAGGTGAGTGTGCGCTGAACGGCTCACCTCCGGCCATTAGGACGGGCAGCCCCGGCGGCGCGCGAATTTAACGCTATTTTTCACAAATTTCCCGCCATTGTGGCAGACTTCGCGTGTCCTCATTGCAACGGAGTCTGCCCTTTCCATGCGTTCCCTGTATCGGCTGCATCACCAGCTCGTCCTGACCCGCCCGTGGCTCACGCTGGCACTGTTTGCCATCGTTCTGGTTATCGCCAGCCTGAAACTGCACCAGTTCCGTCTGGACGCCTCCGCCGAATCCCTGGTGTTGGAAAACGACAGTGCCCTGGAAGACTACCGTACCGTTAACCAGCGTTTCGGGGCCTCCGATGACTTCCTGGTGGTGACCTATACACCTCATGAAGACCTGTTTACCCGGGAGGCCATTGATACCCTCCGCAACCTGCGGAATGAGCTGGCTGAACTGGAACCCGTGGGCTCCACCAACAGCATCCTTAACGTTCCCCTGCTGCACAGTCCCGACCTGACCCTGGACACGGTAGAGTCGGAAATCCTCACTCTGGATGAGGATGATGTGCCCCTGGACAAGGCCCGGGAGTCGCTACTGTCGAACCCTCTGTACCCGAACATGCTGATCAGTGAGGATGCCACCACCACCGCCATCCAGGTAAACCTGCCCACGCCCCAGGAGTACTTTGACCTGCTGTTCCGCCGTAACGAGTTGCGGGAGCAGGAACGTGCCGGCGAGCTGAACGAACAGCAGGCGGAGGAGCTGGAACAGGTCTCCGCCGAATTCACTGCCCTGCTGGAAAAACTGGAAACCGAACGCACACACACCATTGCCGATGTCCGCGGCATCCTCGACCAGTATCGCGACCGGGGGGAAATCCACCTGGGCGGCGTACCCATGATTGCCTCGGATATGATCCGCTTTATACAGAACGACCTGTCCACCTTTGGCATAGGGGTGCTGATCTTCCTGTTGCTGACCCTGGTCGTCATTTTCCGGCGCTGGCAGTGGGTGGTGGTGCCGATCCTGTGCTGCGGCTTTACGGTTTGGCTGGTGGCCGGCTATCTGGGCTGGACGCAATGGCCGGTTACGGTGATATCCTCCAACTTCGTATCACTGCTGCTGATCATGACCCTGTCCCTGACCATCCACCTGATGGTGCGCTATCGGGAATACCAGCAGGACTTCCCCGGGCAGGATCAGAAGCAGCACCTGCGCGACACCCTGTCAGCAATGATCAAGCCTTGCTTCTACATGGCCCTGACCACCATGGTGGCGTTCGGTTCACTTACCTTCAGTGGCATCCGCCCGGTCATCGACTTTGGCTGGATGATGACCCTTGGGCTGGCCCTGGCCTTTGCCATCAGCTTCCTGATTTTTCCGGTACTGGTCTCACTTCTGCCGGAGCCAGCCCCACGCAGGTCCGAGAGCGGCAGCCTTCCCCTCACGGATGCCTTTGCCCGCTTTACCGAGCATTTTGGCGGCACCGTTCTGATTGGCTCGGCGATTCTGGCGGCACTGTGTATAGCCGGCATGGCCCGCCTGTCGGTGGAAAACAGCTTTATCGACTATTTCAAATCCGACACCGAGATCCACCAGGGCATGCTGGTGGTAGACCGCAAGCTCGGCGGAACCACACCACTGGATATTGTGATCACCGACCTGCAGCGACCGGACGACTCCCGGTCAGATCCTTTTGTCAGCGATTGCGACCCCTTCGTGGACGATTGCGAAGGCGGCGACCTCAGGGATACCTGGTTTACCTGGCAAAAGCTGGAACGCCTTGAACAGGTGCACGATTACCTGGACGGCCTGCCGGAAACCGGGAAGGTTACCTCCATTACCACAACCCTGCGCCTGCTGGCCGACGTGAACGGGGGTGAACCACTGGATGCCATGCAGGTGGCCTTTGTGCCAGCGTTTCTGCCCGATGATCTGAAGCCTATCCTGCTGACGCCCTATATCAACGAAGAACACGAACAGGCCCGCATAAGCGTTCGCCTGATCGACTCCCTGCCCGACCTGAAGCGGGATGAACTGCTGACTGAAATCCGCACCCACCTCACCGGCCAACTGGAGCTCAAGGAGGAACAGTTGCTGTTTACCGGCATGACGGTGATGTACAACAACATGTTGCAGAGCCTGTTTGATTCGCAGATCCGCACCCTGGGCATCGTCTTCCTGGCCATCGCACTGATGTTCCTGGTGCTGTTCCGTTCCCTCAAGCTGGCCCTGATTGGCCTCGCCCCCAACCTGCTGGCCGCGGGCTCGGTACTCGGACTGATGGGCTGGCTGGGCATCCCCCTGGACATGATGACAATCACCGTAGCGGCTATTACCGTAGGTATTGCCGTGGATGACACCATCCACTACATCCACCGCTTCCGGGAGGAATTCAGCAAGGACAGGGACTATGTCGCCACCATGCACCGTTGCCACCAGAGCATTGGCCGGGCCATGTCCTATACCACCGTGACCATTATCATCGGCTTCTCGATCCTGGTGCTGTCGAACTTCCTGCCCACCATCTACTTCGGGCTATTCACCGGCTTCGCCATGTTTATGGCACTGATGGGGGCGCTGATGCTGCTGCCGCGACTGATACTGGTGGTTAAGCCCTTCGGCCCGCAGGACGGTTCCTGACCAGGACAGCCACTACCGCGCACAAAAAAACCGCATTGCCCGGGCTGGACAATGCGGTTTTTTTGTAATGGCAGGCGGGCTCATCGCCCCGCCTTACGACATCACTGCATTTGCTGCTGTTGCTGCTGCATCTGACGCTGTTGCATCTGCTGCTGCATCTGGCGCTGCTGTTGCTGCATCTGCTTCATGCGCTCTTCCAGGGTGTTACGCTGTTCTTCCGTGAATACGCTGTCGATACGGGCCTGCATCAGGGTGGACAGGGCCGTCATCTCACCGTTCAGGTCGCCCAGGCGCTCGGCGTCGTTACGAATGGTCTCTTCGTCGTAGTCCGGACCAATCTGATCCTGCAAGCGCTGCTGGACTTGCCGTGCTTCCGCCTGAAGTTCCTGCAGTTCGGCCTGGGTCTCCTCCATAATGCCGCGAATCTCAGCTTGCTGTTCATCGCTGAGGCCGACCATCTGGGCCAGCTGGGATATCTGATCCTGCTGCTGGGCAGCGGCGAAACCCGCAAACGTCAATGCAATCAGGGCTACGGCGAAGTTGCGAATAAATGTCATGTATATCTCCGTGATAACGTTCTTTGTCATATTCGATGAGGCATCGGAACACGCTCACCCTAAAGAAATCAACCATGAAATTCACCCCCGGACCCACGCCTTCAGCGACAGGTATTCCCGGACCCTGGCCGGAAGGCCCGCCACAGCGGCGTTTCAGATGAATGTGAAAAATTCTTTATTCCCCGCCATAATGGCGCCCTGTCACACTCCCAACCCACTCCAGGAGCTCACACCATGGCCATCAACTGGTTTCCCGGCCATATGCACAAGGCCCGCAAGGAAATCAAACAGGTCATGCCGCAAATGGACCTGATCATCGAGGTCCTGGACGCGCGCATCCCCTTCAGCAGCGAAAATCCGATGGTACCGGCCCTGCGGGGCGATACCCCGGTGATCAAGGTACTGAACAAGCGAGACCTTGCCGACCCGGAGATTACCACCCGGTGGCAGCAGTGGCTGGAACAGGAAAAAGGAATCCGCGCGGTGACGCTCAGTCATAACCAGCGCAATGAAGCCCTGGCCATACTCGAACTCGCCCAGCAGATGGTACCGGACAACATTCGCGACACCCGCGCCCTGCGCATCATGATCCTGGGCATTCCCAACGTGGGCAAGTCCACCCTGATTAACACCCTCGCCGGACGACCGGTAGCGAAAACCGGCAATGAGCCGGCAGTGACCCGGGCACAGCAGGCCATCAAGCTGCCGGATAACATCCTGCTGTATGACACCCCCGGCTTCCTCTGGCCAAAACTGTCGCCGGAAGAATGTGGTTACCGGCTGGCGGTCACCGGCGCCATCCGGGCGGCGGTTATCGAATACGAGGATGTGGCCCTGTTCGCAGCAGACTACCTGCTTCAGGCTTACCCTGATCGCGTCTGTGGACGCTATGGCCTCGACGGGGTTCCGGCAGACGGTCTTGCGCTGATGGACGCCATTGCCATCAGGCGACGCTTCTTTGCGCGGGGCGGGATCCCCGATCTGCACAAGGTATCGGAAGTACTGCTCAATGAACTGCGGGCCGGCACACTTGGCGCCATCTCCCTGGAGACCCCGGCGATGGTAGAGGCCGAGCAGGAACGAGAGGCCCTCCGCGCCGAACAGGAAGCCGCCAGCAAGAGCGACAAGAAGACCGCCCGTAAAAAACGCAGGTGACAACTCGCCATGCCGGGAACGGTCCAATCTGACAAAGGTCAAATATCAATCGGCGTGTAAATTGCCTAAACTCCCCCACACCAAATTTGCAAGGGCGGGTCAGGAATGACGGGACCGGCCCCATACCAAGGAGAACAGTATGAGACGGGTAGTGGTAACCGGCATGGGCATTGTGTCCTGCCTTGGCAACTCCACGGATGAGGTCACCGCGAGCCTGAAGCAGGGCAAATCCGGCATCCGGTTCAACGAGACCTACAAGGAACTCGGTTTCCGCAGCCGGATCTGCGGCATGGTGGATGTGGACACGTCTGTCATCGATCGCAAGATGCGCCGTTTCATGGGCGAATCGGCGATGTACGCCTACCTGTCCCTGGAGCAGGCTATCGCCCAGTCGGGTCTGACGCCCGAGATGGTCTCAAACGATCGCACCGGCCTGATCGCCGGGTCCGGTGGCGCCTCCTGCTCCAGCCAGGTCGAGGCCACCGACATCATGCGTGAGAAGGGCGTCAAACGTATTGGCGCGTTCATGGTGCCCCGTATCATGACGTCTACGGTCTCCGCCTGCCTGGCCACGGCCTACAAGATCCGCGGCGTCAACTACTCCATGTCGTCGGCCTGCGCCACCAGCGCCCATTGTATCGGCCACGCCATGGAGCAGATCCAGAACGGCAAGCAGGACATCGTCTTTGCCGGCGGCGGCGAAGAGGAAGACTGGAGCCTGACCATGCTGTTCGACGCCATGGGTGCCCTGTCCTTCAAGTACAACGACACGCCGGAAGCGGCCTCCCGTCCCTTCGACACCGGTCGTGACGGCTTCGTGATCGCCGGTGGCGGCGGCATGCTGGTGCTTGAGGAACTGGAACACGCCCGCAAGCGCGGCGCCAACATCATTGCCGAACTGACCGGCTACGGCGCCACGTCCGACGGCTACGACATGGTCGCCCCGTCCGGTGAAGGCGCCGCCCGCTGTATGCAGCAGGCCATGGCCACCGTTGAAGGCGACATCGACTACATCAATGCCCACGGCACCAGCACCCCGGTGGGGGACGTGGCCGAGATGAAGGCGGTGCGTAATGTGTTTGGCGATGAAAAGATACCGGCCATTTCGTCAACCAAGTCACTGACTGGCCACTCCCTGGGCGCCACCGGCGCACAGGAAGCGATCTATTCCCTGCTGATGCTGCAGAACAGCTTTATCGCCGGCACCGCCAACCTGGAGAGCCCGGACGAGGAAATCGCCAGCATGCCGGTGGTGGGACCGGAAGGCCGGGAACAGAACCTCAACACCGTGATGTCCAACAGCTTTGGCTTTGGTGGCACCAACGCTTCGCTGGTATTCAGCAAGGTACAGTAACCTGACCGGCTCCGGGGGGCGACCTCCGGGGCCATATCTGGCGCGTGAACCCATTGGCAAAGTCGTTCGTACGGTTTATTGTGTAGCTTGATATGGGTCAAATGAGATTCCACCCGGTAACCCTGGCGCATGATAAGGCTGCGATGGTAAACGGGTCGGTATTTGCAGGCGATCAGCATTCCTTAACTGTCCAGCAGAGTTCACCATGAATCAGTCCATTAACGTCCGCCAGGTGTC
Organism: Marinobacter lacisalsi; assembly: GCF_042651045.1. Lineage (NCBI taxonomy): Bacteria > Pseudomonadati > Pseudomonadota > Gammaproteobacteria > Pseudomonadales > Marinobacteraceae > Marinobacter > Marinobacter lacisalsi. The sequence goes on along the minus strand of NZ_JBHSDI010000013.1, from coordinate 98,719 downwards.
CCAGGGATCCAAAACCTCATGCCAGTACTGCAGTCTGAGCAATCTGTGCCTGCCACTGGCGCTGGACAACGATGACATGAACAGGCTGGACGAGGTGGTTAACCGGGACCGGATCCTCAACCGCGGCGAACAGATGTTCACCCAGAACGCACCGTTCCGCTCCTGCTATGCCGTCAAGAGCGGCGCCGTCAAGACCTCGGTGATCACCGAATCCGGGGAGGAGCAGATTACCGGTTTCTTCATGCCCGGCGACCTGGTAGGTCTCGACAGCATGAGCGATGACACCCATGCCTCTTCCGCGAAGGCCCTGGAACGCACCAGTGTGTGCGAAATACCGGTGGATCAGCTGGAGAATCTGGCCCACGTCATGCCGGGGTTGCAGCACCACATATTTCACCTGATGAGCCAGGAAATCCGTAACAGTCACCAGCTTTCGGTGCTGTTGAGCAAAAATACCGCGGAAGAACGTATTGCGGCGTTGCTGTTGTCCCTGTCGAGCCGCTTTCACCGTCGCAAGCTGTCATCGACCCATTTCAGCCTGCCCATGGCCCGCAACGACATTGCCAACTTCCTGGGCCTGGCCGTGGAAACGGTCAGCCGGGTATTCACCCGGTTCCAGAATCAGGGCCTGATCCGTGCCCGTGGCCGGGACATCGAACTAGTCGACATTGAGGCCCTTCAGGCCATGGCCCTTGGCAACCCTCAAGCCTGACAGCTCCAGCTCCTCGCTGAGGGCGCTGCGCCATGGAAACTGCTTGACGCCGAAGGTGTTGCGTATCTTGGTACAGTCAAGAATGGCATTGCCTGGCTCAACAGCACTCCAGCCAGGCTGCTCATCCACCACATGGACCGCCCTTCCATTCCCATCCAGTTCCGGCATATCCACGATTGCCAGGCCAAGCTCGTACTGACTGATTTCCTCGGCACCCGCGTACTGATAGGTTCCCCAGACTTCCGCACCGCAGTCCAGCTGCATGAGAATAGCGCTGAGTACCCGCGCCAGATCGCTGGCTGCTACCGGTTGTCCACGATGCCGGCTGGACAGGCACAGGGATTCATCGCGGGCGGCCGACTCATGAACCTTGCGGATAAACCGCTGCAGCCCCCAGCCAGTACGCAGCAGGATATGTCGTGGCAGTACCGTGCGCATCACCTGCTCGCATTCCCATTGCCAGATGCCGAGCTGGCCAATGGGCTTGCCGGGATTCGATGACAGGTAGGCACTCTGCTTGCGACCATCAAACACATAGGACGTGGACAGCTGCACCAGGATCATCTCATTCGCGGCGGCATGTTCCGCCAGCGCCATGGGTAACGAGAACGCCTTGGTGCGGGCCTGCTCGGGATCGGCCTCGGCGGGCTCGGGGTCGGTAAGCCACATGGCATTGACGATCACATCCGTGGTTTCCGGGATCCACTGCTCCACCCCGGAGAGATCCAGGTGCGACAAGTCGCTGATGAGCAAAGGCGTCACCGAAAGGTGGGTACTGGCGAGCCGTTTCAGAAGCAACCGGCCCAGCACACCATTGTCATGCACCACCAGAATATTCACGAATCTGATCCCGTCATTATTCAACCGTTCCAATCTCCGTCCTGCACTTCAACCCGGGGCACCCGACGTGTCACATTGGTGAGCAGTTCATAACTGATCGTACCGGCGCAGGCCGCCACCTCGTCAACAGAAATATTTTCTCCCCAGAGCTCAACCGGATCACCCACCGAGGCGCCGTCAACGTCTGTCAGGTCCACGGCCAGCATATCCATGGAAACACGGCCGATCAGGGGCGCCCGCACTCCCCGGATGCCTACCGGCGTGCCATTCACGGCATGCCGCGGATAACCATCACCATACCCGATACAGACCATCCCCATCACCGTGGGCCGGGTCGACCGCCAGGTCTCGCCATACCCAACCGCTTCGCCGGGGGACAGTTGCCGGAGGGCAATCAGTCGGGACTCCAGGGTCATGGCAGCCTTCAGACCAAGCTCCGGCCCATGACGCCCCAGCATGGGCGACGAGCCGTAAAGCATGATGCCAGGCCGGGTCCAGTCGAACATGGCCTGCCCCGGGCGAAAATGGGCCGCCGAGTTGGCCACGCTACGATTGATAGGCGCCAGTGGTGCCGTGGCCCGGTCAAACACCGCGGTCTGCTCGGCAGACCGCTCACTGAGTTCATCGTCGGCGCAGGCAAAATGCGTCATGGCGCCGGTCACCGTGACGCCGGCGCTCTCCAGCCGCTGACACACGGCCCTCACCTCACCCGGCGCAAACCCCAGACGATTCATGCCGGAATTGACCTTGAGCCACACCGCAGGGCGGGCGTCGCCGGCTTCCAGCCACGCCAGCTGGTGCTCGTGGTGGACCACGACCGTGAAACCCTTGGCTTCGCACAGCGGAAGATCCGAGGCCTGATGGACACCCTGCATCAGCAGAACCGGCTGGGTCAGCCCTGCCTGCCGGAGGGCCTGGGCCTCTTCCAGGCAGGCAACGGCATAATGGTCCGCGTCATTGGCCAGCGCACGAGCCACCCGCTCGATGCCATGGCCATAGCCGTCAGCCTTGACCACCGCCATGGCACGGGCCGATCCGGCACGCTCACGGGCCAGTCGGAAATTGTGCCTCAGGTTGTCCAGATGGATACGGGCAAGGGTCTGGCGCGGCATCAGTACTCTCCGCCGTAGTCGCCGTGGGCCAGATCCTCGAACTTGGTGTACTTGCCGATAAAGGCCAGGCGAATGGTACCGATCGGGCCGTTACGCTGCTTACCGAGAATGATCTCGGCGATGCCCTTGTCCTGGGTGTCCTCGTTGTAGACCTCGTCCCGGTAGACGAACATGATGACGTCCGCGTCCTGCTCGATGGCGCCGGATTCCCGCAGGTCCGAGTTCACCGGCCGCTTGTTGGGGCGTTGTTCCAGGCTTCGGTTAAGCTGTGACAGTGCCATTACCGGGCAACTGAGCTCCTTCGCCAGCCCTTTCAGGGAACGGGAGATCTCGGAGATTTCAGCGGTCCTGCCCTCGGTGTTACCAGGCACCCGCATCAACTGCAGATAGTCCACCATGATCATGCCTAGCTTACCGTCGTTCTCGCGGGCAATACGGCGGGCCCGGGAACGCATCTCGGTGGGGCTGAGACCCGGCGTGTCATCGATATAGAGCGGCTTGTCCTTGAGCAGACTGACCGCCGACGTCAGCCTGGGCCAGTCATCCTCTTCCAGCTTGCCGCTACGCATACGGGTCTGATCAATGCGCCCCAGGGACGACAGCATCCTCATGACAATGGAATCAGCCGGCATCTCCATGCTGAACACCAGGATCGGAGCGCCGGTGGACAGCAGGGCGTTCTCCACCACGTTCATGGCGAAGGTGGTCTTACCCATGGAGGGTCGACCGGCAACGATGACCAGGTCCGACGGCTGCATGCCCGAGGTCCACTCGTCGAGGTCGGTGAACCCGGTGGTCAGGCCGGTAACCTTGTCGCCGGATTCGAACAGTTCTTCAATGCGGGTCAGCGCCTGGGTCAGAATGGGGTTAATCGGCTTCGGCCCGGAGCCTTCCTTGGTGCGGGCTTCGGCAATGCGGAAAACATTACGCTCGGCCTCATCCAGCAGGTCCGAGCTACTGCGCCCCTGGGGGTTGAAGGCAGAATCAACGATACCTCCGGAGACTTCGATCAGCTGCCGCAGAATGGAACGCTCGGCCACGATCTGGGCATAGGCCCGGATGTTGGCTGCGCTCGGCGTTTTCTCGGCCAGCTCCGCCAGGTACGACAGGCCTCCGGCATCCTCTATATCCCCTGCCCGCTCCAGGTATTCCGCCAGCGTCACGACATCCAGCGGTTCACTCTCCGAGGCCAGTCGCTCCACTGCGGCGTAAATCAGCCGGTGATCCTGGCGGTAGAAGTCCGATGCGGTGATCACTTCAGCCACTTCGTCGAAACGCCGGTTGTCCAGCATCAGGCCGCCAAGTACGGCTTGCTCCGCTTCGACGGAATGAGGGGGGATCTTGACTCTGGATGTCTCCAGATCGGCGCTGGATGCCTTGAAACTGCTGGTGGCCATGGAAGCTCTCGGATACAGAATACGTATGAAGGCGCCCTGACGGCATCCTGGACCGTTACCAGGAACTGGCTCTTGCCAGATTCGCCAGCGGGCCCTTCAAGGATACCAGAAACACACGGGCCCGGAAGCTGCCAAAGCAGCCCGGGCCCGTGAAAGTGAGAACCGGGCGGACAACTCCGCCTGACTCTCAAGACATAACGGCAACTGCCGTATCAGTCGGCAACAACCGCCAGCTGAACGGTTACCGTTACGTCAGTGTGCAGCTGAAGCTCGATCTCGTACTCGCCAGTAACCCGAAGCGGGCCTTCCGGCAGACGAACTTCGCTCTTCTCGACATCAGTGCCACCAGCAGTGATGGCGTCTGCGATATCGCGAACACCAATGGAGCCGAACAGCTTGCCCTCGTCACCAGCCTTGGAGCTGATGGTAAAGGACTTGCCTTCCAGCGCCTCTGCGCGGGACTGGGCAGCCGCCAGCTTGTCGGCAGCGGTCTTTTCCAGTTCTGCACGACGCTCTTCGAACGCCTTCAGGTTTTCCGTGGTCGCTGCAACAGCCTTGCCGTACGGCAGCAGGAAGTTACGACCGTAACCGGACTTGACCTTGACCTTGTCACCCAGGGAACCCAGGTTTGCTACTTTTTCGAGCAGAATAACTTCCATCTCGTTAACCTCTTCGTGCTTTATTCAGCCGGTCCGGCAGGCCCGATTCGGCGCCGGAAATCCAGCCAGCTATCCACAATTGCCAACAGCATCAACAACAGACTGATCTGAAGACTCAGAACCACAAGCAGGGCGTAGAACGCCACCAGCCACAGGTTACCGGCCGACCTCAGGCCAACCACTCCATGTACCAGCGCAATACCAGCCACCAGCAACGGCAACCCCGCAACCCAGCCCAATAGCACCGGGTTGATCCCGGTCATCGGAGCCACGACCAGAAGCAGCACGCACAGAGCGGATACTCTCCTGGACAGGCGGAAACCGTGAAATTCACGACCGAATCCGCCCGGGTTGTAGAGCAAGGCCTGCCAGTATCTGGCCAGCACGGTAACCGCAACGGCCATACCCAGATACGAACCGGGCATCAGACCCTGAACCAGTATGCTCACGATCGGCCTGAAATCTTCACCAAGCTGTTCCGCTACGCCCGGGTAAGCCCACTGGTAGATCTCCAGGAAGGCATCCGTCACTGCGGCCAGCATGCCCGGAAACAACGTGGGCAGTATCAGACCGATGGCCAGCCCAAGGGCGGAACCTGCCAGCAGGCTACGCTCCCAGGACATGGTGCCGCGAAGCACCACCGCCATTGAAAATACCAGCAGCAACACGGCCATGACTGAGGGTTCGTTGCCAAACCAGGCCCAGCCAATGGCTGGAAGCAACGCCCACAGGCCGATATTCAGCCCCTGAACGACACCCAGCCTGAGTACTACCAGGCCAACAACCGCTGCACCAATCCATGACAGATAGGGCACCACGGTTGCCAGGGCGGCAACGCCACCCGCCTGCAGGGGACCGCGCATTACATACTGAGCAAGTGCACGCATGGTCCCGGATCCTGAACGATCTTAGTTGTCGTGGCTGTCCGTGTACGGCAGCAGGGCCAGGTAGCGAGCGCGTTTGATGGCGGTCGACAGCTGACGCTGATAACGGGCCTTGGTGCCGGTAATACGGCTGGGCACGATCTTGCCGGTTTCGGTTACATAACCTTTCAGGGTGTCCAGATCCTTGTAATCGATCTCCTTGACACCCTCTGCCGTGAAGCGGCAGAACTTACGACGTCTGAAAAAACGAGCCATTGATTAACTCCTCAACTCCGGATGGGGGGCAATTACTCTTCTTCGTCCTGGGACGACTTCTCCTGACGCTCCTCACGACGCTCACTGTTTTCAGTATTCTCAGTGTTGCGACGCGGAGGACGGTCGTCGGAGCGACGATCTTCCCGGGACTCAGATGCTTTCATCGGAGACATTTCAGTATCCGGACCATCACGACGGATCACCAGTTCACGGATGATCGCATCGTTGAAACGGAAGTTGTGAGCCAGCTCGTCAAGGGCAGCCTGGGAACATTCAACGTTCATCAGGACGTAGTGAGCCTTGTGGATCTTGTTGATCGGATAGGCCAGGTGACGGCGCCCCCAATCCTCAAGACGGTGAATCTGACCGCCATCATCGGTGATGAGGCCGGTGTAACGCTCGATCATCGCGGGCACCTGCTCGCTCTGATCGGGATGCACCATGAATACGATTTCGTAGTGACGCATGTTTTCTCCCTACGGTTTGAACAGCCTCCGACAGGTGTATCAGCTCTGAAGGAAGCAAGGAGTCGGCAGCCAGGCTGCCGGTTTCCGGGAAATTGCCTATAAAATCCGACACATGGCCAGGTTATTCAGGCAATACAACCCCGCCCCTTAAAAAAGGGGTGACGCATTCTATGCCCCTGGGAGGCAGCTTGCAAGTTATCGGGCCTGCTGTCGTTGCCGGACGGCTTCATACAGGCACACTCCGGTGGCTACAGACACATTCAGGCTGTCCACCAGGCCATGCATGGGGATCTTGATCAGGTGATCGCAGTGGTCCCGGGTCAGACGGCGCATGCCCTTGCCTTCGGCACCCATCACCAGACCCACCGGACCGTTGAAGTCGGCCTGGTAGAGGGTGGCCTGCGCCTCACCGGCAGTGCCGATCAGCCAGACACCCTGCTCCTGAAGAGTACGCAGGCAGCGGGCGAGATTGGTGACCCGCACAAATGGGACAGTTTCCGCTGCACCACAGGCCACCTTCCGTGCGGTGGGATTCAGGGTGGCGGACTTGTCCTTGGGCACAATCACTGCGGCCACACCGGCGGCGTCTGCGGTACGCATGCAGGCGCCAAGATTGTGGGGGTCCGTCACCCCATCCAGGATAAGCAGCAGCGGCGGCTCTGAGCGGCCCGCCAGCATGGCGTAGAGATCATCCTCAGACCACTCACGGCTTTCGGTTACCTGAGCCACAACGCCCTGGTGAGCACCGGCCACCCGGCTATCGAGCTCTTTACGGTGAACCACCTGCCAGCGCACGCCCAGCTGGTCGAGCCCTTCGGTAATCTGCTTTACCCGCCGATCCTGCCGCCCCTGCTGGATCCATACCTGCTGCAGGCGCTCAGGCTCCTTTTTCAGTACCGCGTCAACGGCATGCCAGCCAAATACAAACTCTTCCGACACGTCGATCTTCCTTTCCGGTTAGCGGCTGGCGCCGGTTTTCTTGCGACCACCACCCCTACGGGAACCGGACTTGCCACCGGGCTTGCCGGCCGATTTGCCCGATGCCTCCCGTGCCGCGTCGGCCGCCAGCTGGTCCTTGGCGGATGGCTTACCAGCGCGGGACCGGCCTTTCTTTGCCTTGCCGTCCGGCCCCTTACCTTCCGCTGACTTGCCCTGAGAGGCCTTGCCCCCCGACTTGCCGGAAGCCTTGCGGCCGCCGGAACGCCGGGCAGGCTCACTGACCAGCTCCAGATCGATCTTGCGATCGTCGAGATCCACCCGCACCACCTGCACGCGGACCTCATCACCCATGTGGTAACTGACCGACGTCCGCTCACCCACCAGGCGATGCTTGGCAGCGTCGTGATGATAGTAATCACCACTGAGGGTGGATATATGAACCAGCCCTTCGATATAGATGCCCTCCAGCTGCACAAAGAAGCCAAAGGGTACGACGGCTGCAATCACCCCGTCGTAGATCTCACCCACATGCTCACGCAGGAACTCGCACTTGAGCCACGCCATGACATCCCGGGTGGCATCATCCGCCCTGCGCTCGGTCATGGAGCAGTGCTCCCCCAGCTGGACCATACGGGCGTGGTCATAGGGATAGTGCGCCAGATCCGGGTCGCGCTCTTCTGGCTGCACCGCATCGGCGGTTTCGGCCTGGCGATGGATCATGGACTTGATGCCACGATGCACAATCAGGTCGGGGTAGCGCCGGATGGGCGAGGTGAAGTGTGCATAGCTGGCGAAACCCAGGCCAAAGTGGCCGCCACTCTCGTCCGGGCTGTAGACCGCCTGGCTCAGCGAGCGAAGCATGACCATCTGGATGACATTGGCATCGGGGCGATCCTTGATACTCGCCAGCAATGCCTGATAGTCCGCCGACGTGGGCTTGTCACCCCCACCCAGATCCAGGCCCAGCTCACCCAGGAACAGACGCACCGCCTGCAGCCGCTCTTCCGAGGGCCCGTCATGAACCCGGTACAGTGAAGGAACCTTGTACTTCTTGAGAAACCGTGCCGTGGCGACGTTGGCGCACAGCATGCACTCCTCGACGATCTTGTGGGCATCGTTGCGCTGTACCGGCACGATTTCCTCGATCTTGCGGTCGGCATCGAAGACCACCTTGGTCTCGGTAGTCTCGAAGTCGATCGCCCCTCGCTCGGTGCGAGCCTTACGCATTATCTTGTAAAGGGCGTAGAGATCATGGATCTGGGGCAGGATATCTGAATAAAGCTGACTCAGCCCGATGCCCTGCTCGGTATCCGGATGCTCCAGCATCTTGCTGACCTTGTTATAAGTCAGGCGGGCATGGCTGTGCATAACGCCCTGATAGAACTTATAGCTGCTGATGCGGCCCGAGGCGCTGATCGTCATGTCCGCCACCATGCACAGCCGGTCGACACCCGGATTCAGGGAGCACAGGCCGTTGGACAGTTTCTCCGGCAACATGGGCACCACATGATCCGGGAAGTACACCGAGTTGCCACGGTTAATAGCCTCCTCATCCAGCGGTGTGCCCGGCCGCACATAGTGGGATACGTCAGCAATGGCCACCAGCAACCGATAGCCACCCCGGGGCCGGGGCTCGCAGTAGATGGCGTCATCAAAATCCCTGGCAGTTTCGTCGTCGATAGTCACCAGCGGCAGGTGGCGAATGTCGACCCGGTGCTCCTTGTGTTCCGGGCGCACTTCCTCAGGAATAGCCGCCGCCTGACGCCCCACTTCCTCTGGCCAGTTATGGGGAATATCGTAGGAACGGATGGCGACGTCGATCTCCATGCCCGGCGCCATGTGCTCACCCAGCACTTCCACCACCCGGCCGGTGGGCTTGGTGCGTTGGGTGGGATGACGAACGATATCCACCACCACATACTGACCGTGGCGTGCTTCACCACAATCCTGCTCGGCAATCATGATCTCGTTGTTGATGCGGGGGTTTTCCGGCACCACAAAGGAGATGCCGTTTTCCCGGAACAGCCGCCCGACGGTTTGCGTCGTGCGGCGCTCCAGCACCTCTACGACCTTGCCTTCGCGGCGACCGCGGTCGTCCACGCTTTCAACCCGGGCCGCCACCCGATCGCCGTGGAACACCTGGCGCATTTCGCGCGCACTGAGGAACAGGTCCGAGCCACCATCATCCGGCATCAGGAAGCCAAAGCCATCCTTGTGGCCGGAGACCTTGCCGGTGACCAGATCTGCCTCATCAATGGGCAGGTAACGCCCCTTGCGGTTGCAAATCATCTGCCCGTCCCGGCACATCGCGATCAGCCGGCGACGCAGGGCCTCGATGCCCTCCTCGCTGGTTTGACCGAGCTCTTCACACAGAGTCTCATGGGTGGCCGGCGCGCCCCGCTGGCGCAGATGATCCAGGATGAACTCCCGGCTCTGTATGGGGTTGTCATATTTCTGTGCTTCGCGATCCGCATGGGGATCGTGTGGTTCTTTTCTGGAAACCATGTTTCTCTTTTTCCTCTGGATAATGCCGACACAGGCCGACACCCAGACCCGGACGCCCCGTCTGATGTCCGGTTAATTCGGCAGGGCTCTGCGACCGTAACGGTCAGAACCCTGGCGAATTACCCGGACCGACAAGACACTGGAAAGCGTCGGGTCTGGCATGAATGTGTCGGCAGTATAACGCCCCGCCCCCTCTCCTACCTAACCGGCGCACCAAATCCTGTTAAGGGATCATGCCTACAGGCGAAATTTTTACGCACCCGGGGCAAAAAATGTTTGACAGCCCCGAAACGAATTATTAAAGTACGCGCCATCGGTTGAGGGACAAACCCTCAATCAGCAGCAGAGAGCTTGAATTCAATCAGGAATTCAGTAAGATAGCTCAAAGTTGTAGTCACCTGCCGAGGTGGTGAAATTGGTAGACACGCTAGCTTCAGGTGCTAGTGGGGGCAACCCCGTGGAGGTTCAAGTCCTCTCCTCGGCACCATCCTTTCCCTCTATTGGATGGTCGAATCAATACCTTACAAGCTTCACAAAACAGGTGCTTGGGTTAGAAAATCCCGACTTTAACACACCTGCCTAAACCACTTCTATTTTCCCAGTTTCATACTCACCCTTTACTGCCACCCCAACATCGACTAAGCCCCAAAGCGATGACGTGTTAGCCACGACCAGAACCGGCAATTGGTCATTTAACACCTTGCCAAGAAGCACACCTGCACCTACGCTCAGAGCAGCCCCACCCATTACGACTAGAGCCCTGTAATAACAGGGGAACTTTCGTTACCATGCTGTTAACTCGTCACCCATTCTGGTCTCAACGCATCGACCCCAATGAGAAGCTGCAATGAACCTGCAAGACTATATTAAATCAATCATTGCTTCACTTTCGTGGCTCTCGAAACAGGTAGAATTTCACAACAAACTGAACCTTACAGATATAAACGTTCAGGCTGAGAACTTCTACCGCGACCTGCTGAACCTGTCATTAAATACCAGCTTCATCAACATCAATAGCATTGACCAAAATTCAGCAGCGATCGACCTCGGTGACCAGAAGAACCGTATCGCGATCCAAGTTACTTCTACATCCGCCCTATCAAAGACAAAGAAAACTGTTACAAAATTTATTGAGAAAAAGCTGCATGAAAAATATGACAGGCTAATAATCCTGAACATATCAAAGAAAAGCAATCACACCCCGCCAACCATTGGTGATGAAACGTTTAAAATTAATACCAAGAACGATATATGGGACATTGGTGACCTGATAAAGAAGATTAACAACCTCAAGTTACATGAAATTGAGTCAATAAAAACTTTTTTAGACCAACACCTTTATGTAAAGCCGACGGAAAGTTTACCAAGAAACGTTGACACAATCCTTCGACTAATCGAATTGATAAGCAATGAAGATCATCCGGCGATAGGCGAAGGCACTCTTGAAGAGCCTTTCCCAGATCACAAGATTAATCAACGATTTTCTGATCACGCTGACTTCTTAAAAAGCGAATTCTTTACCCTTTACCAAGACTACGGAGCGGTATTAAATGCCGTTGAAAAAGAGTCGGATATTTCTCAGGTGAAAATTAGACGCGTTGCACAGCATTTAAGATTATCCAGCGACACGCTATTAACGAAGAATGATGGCGACCCGAAAAAAGCACTTACTGAGTTGATGGATTATTTTCTAGACTTGTTGCAGAAGAATGGATTTGAGGCAGATACCGGAGCGGCACAATTTTATATAATGCAACATCTGGTACGATGCAATGTTTTTCCGAACAAGGAAGTGGTAGATGGCTAACCTATTCACTAAAGATGACGATTTAACGAAGTCTGCTCCATTCGTGGGATACAAGATACTAATGGAGGTTGAGAAGAGCGAAGATCAAAGAGTCAGCATATTTGAATTGGCAAAAAACTTGCGAAACTCAAGCAGACTAAGTGCCCGAAGCATATATTATGGGATGATTTTCCTATACTCTCTGGACCTCATCGACTTTTCCGAACCGTATCTGATTAAAAATGTTAAAAATCACTAAACTATACAGCGAACCAGAGGTTTTTGACCCTATCTTTTTTGAGGAAGGGTTCAACCTTATACTAGGCGAAACCACCGAAGGTAGCAAGAAAACAAATGGCGTAGGAAAATCGCTAGCCATTGAGTTTATTAATTTCTCGCTCTTGAAACGCTATTCAGACAGCCGGGTTTCTTTAATACCCAAAGAGGATTTAGCTTTAGATACGGTCATTTGTCTTGATTTCGAGATCAATGGAAACCAAATCACATCTAGACGAACGTTATCTAGCCCAGACTGTCCTGTTTTGATAGTCAATGGCAAGAAAACTAGCTATTCAAAAGTTTCTGATGCCAACGAGCACCTAACCACTTTGCTTTTTCCTAGTGAAGAATATGAAAGCCCACCATCCTTCAGAACCATGATGGGTCCCCTAATGCGAGATGAGGGCTCTGAATTCAAATCGATCATAAATTGTTTTGATACTAATAGGCGCATTCCATCGGACTATACACCGCACCTTTTTTTACTCAATGTAGACCCGTCGCCCTATAATGAGGCAAAGTTCTTATATACTGAGATGGACAAAATATCAAAAGCTCGCAGAAAAATGGAGCAAAACATTTCAGCAATAACCAACAAAAATATTTCGGAATCTAAGTCCGACCTAAACGAACTCGAGAATCAGGTTCAAAGAATCCAAAAAGATATTGATCAACTCGAAAACACTGAAGGTTACGACGCAGTAAAGGACGAGATTATTGAAATAGAAAATAGGCTTGAAGATGAAAGATCAAGACAAGGCGTTCTCAAGTCTGAAATCTCTAAGATCAAGCTTTTTCGTGGCGACAACTATATAGATGCCGATGAAGTTGCCGAATTATATAACCAATTCAAGGATGGACTGGGCGACCTTATTAAGCGCGACATTAATGAAGTAACGAGATTCAAACGCAAAATAGATGAATTTCAACGAAGCTTAATTGAAGAAAAGAGAACATCTTTAGAAAGCGAAATCAAAGATATTGACGATAGAGTTAGACTACTAACCAAAAGCTACCGAGAGAAGCTATCTTTGCTGGACCAAGAAGGTTTTCTGGTCAGCCTAAAACAAACAATATCGATTCATGAAAAGAAAATTGAAGAGTACTCGGCGCTTTCCTCTTTTTTAAAGAAACACTCTGAATATGACAACGAATATAAAAACAAAAAGCGAGAGCGGGAGAGCGCCGTTTATTTGCTAGAAAGCTATGTAGATCATGCAAAGGAAGTTATTGACTCCTTCGAAAGAAGCATTCTGGACATGCATGATTATATATTTGGCAATCGCAAAAGCTCGTTTGAGATTTCGGTTTCCAAGAACAAAGAAATCGTTAAGTTTGAGCTGCGCACTGACTCAGATGGCAGCCACAGCATAAACAGAGAAAAGGTATTTTTGTACGACTTTTCTTTACTGACAAACCCGAAAACCTCTAAACGGCATCCGAAGTTTCTGGTGCACGACAATATATTTGACGTTGATCAAGACACTCTCATAAAGAGCATCAACTTTATAGGCGAGAATCTGCACTTACTGTCAAAAAAACAGTATATCTTAACGTTAAACAGGGACAAGTTTAGCGAAGATGATCTAGAATCTCTTGATATTGATTTAGACTCATATTCCCGTGCAACATTTACCAAAAACTTTCGCTTTTTAAGATTTCAGTATCAGGAATTGTAGTAAAGGTTTTTGCATTTTTAGTAAGACCGTCTAGTGCGTTAGGTGTAACTTATACGCACTAGACCGTTTGATCAAAACTGATAATTCATTGTGCTTCCCCCCTTCGCAGCAATCTTGTACAAATACCCGCGACTGACACCCCACCGCTTAGCTAGGGCAGTCTTGTTCCGTTCTTCGTCGAACTCTTTCCTGATCTGATCCAGCTGACCGTCACTGAACCGGCTTTGGCGACCTTTGTAACGTCCCTGTGCTTTGGCTATGGCGATTCCTTCACGTTGACGCTGCTTAATACAGCTCCGCTCGAATTCCGCAACAGATGACAGCAGGGTCAACATCAACTTCTGAAAGGGGTCTTCTTTGCTCGGTTCGAACCGAAGGTTTTCTTTGTGGAAGTGAATCGTTGCTCCGGCATCCACGATTTGCTGAACAACATCCAGCAAATCACGCACAGATCGACCTAGACGGCTGAGTTCGTGAACATGAACCACATCCCCTTCACGAAGTGTTTGAAGCATGGCGGTCAGCTGGGGGCGGTTCAGGTCTTTACCAGACAGCTTGTCTTCATATTCCCGGTCTGCTTTCCATCCGGGTAGCTGGCGGTCGGTTTTCTGGTCAGTGCTGGACACACGACGATAGATGAATTCCATGGTATTTCCTCATGGTGGTGAATTCGCCGCTGTGTCTCCTATGACTTTTGAGCCAAAGGAGAAGTGTCAATTATACCGTGAAAAAGACCTCAGTGAGACAGTTTTTTAGGTGTATCTAACGGGTGTACCCAAAGTGGCAGGTCGAATGGACTACGAAAGTCGATGAAATCCGAAAAAGATACATACCTGTGTAGTAAACAATATTGCAGGAGTGCTCCATGACTACACCCAAGACCACCAAAAAGAACTTCTCGCTTCCCCATTACATCGTTGAGCAGCTGGACGATGTATCCCGGCAAACAGGTTTCAGTCAGTCGAATCTAGTGCTTCAGGCGTTGGGGGAGTACCTGCACCGGTATGAGCAGGATGACACTACAGAGAACTGGATGTATTTCCGGGGAAAGTGTTCTGGGGGTGCTACCGGATAATCGAAAAAAGCGATTAGTGTTGAGTTTGTAATCACAATTAACAATCAATAAAAGGGCAAAAATTCCAGAAAGTGCGCCTACATATTTCTGGACATTTTTTGTTGGGATGGGCACCGCTGCCGTGCAGGGATTCTGCCCACCCTTTACCAACAGGAACCACCACCTTCGGGACGGCTCTTGATGGCGAAGCTATGTCTGTCCGTACCTGTAAGGGGAAGGAAGTGACAATAACAATAATAAAAGTGAGACAACAAAATGAACACAGTAGTACAGACACCCCAACGGGGTGTATTGGGCGAAGCCCAATCCCCAATGATCAACTATGAAACCACCGCGTTCACGCGGGAAGCCTTGAAACGGGGAATGTCCCGGCTGGCTTTCGATATGAAGCCAACGGCTTTACTGACCTTGACCGTTCAGGAACCCCGCATCCGCTACCGGAATGACGATGGTCGTTGGCTGGTGCCAGATCAGACGTTGATGAAGAAGGCGAACAACCTGTTGCACTTCATAAACTCTGACCTGTTCGGGTCAAAGTACCGCGACAAAAACAAAGGATTCAAAGGATTCGGCTGTATCGAAAAACAGGCGAACCACCAGCCCCATCTACACTTGGCAATCACGAACCCGATGCCGCCCAAATTCTACCTGAAAGCCAAGAAGGTTCTGTTTAAGAAGTTGAAGAAGTTCAGCCTATTCCACGAATCAGGAACGGACTTTCGTCTGATCGGGGGAGACGATGCCGATTATTGGCGCATTGGTGACTATCTGGGCAAAGACGGTCGCCTGCTGACTATGGGTCCGGCTGGCGTGTACTGACGGGGTGCCCACATAACGGTATAATGGTCACGCACCTTCTGGAGAGTTGGCGGATCACAGGCAAGCCAACAACGAAGGTTCGTGACCATGAGTTTTCCTGATTTTCCTGCCTTATTGCTGGAACACGGTTTCACCCCTGAAACCTATGACTTCGACTCTACCAGTCTTGGATTCCAGCACGAGATATACAACGCACTGATACACCACAGCCCGGTATTCCGGGAACAGTCTCGGATTCGCGAACAGCTGAATGTTCCCGGTGAGATGATCCGCTGTGAGCTGTTCACCTATGCCGGTGATCTGAAAACTGCTGTCCCCTTCTTCTACCGCCAGTGGTTCGAAGAACTCCGGTATGAAAACCCGGTCCGGGAAGTGCTGATTCTGGATCGTGCCCACCACGCCGCGCAGATACGCGCATTGACCATTAGCCGATGCAACGCCATGACCTTTCGTTTTTTCATCCAGTGAGGTGATGCTATGAACCGATTCAAAAAAGAAGAACTCCGAAAAGGACGGGAAGCCCGCGCCGGGAAAACCGCCAGCGAGATTGAAGCCATTGACCGGGAAGATCGCCTGAAAGCCGAAATCGAAGAACTTGCCCGGAAAATCCACATTGACCGGTTCCCCGAAGAATACGACCACTTCCAAGACTCCATTTCAGACGCAGCTGACAGAAGTCGTGGGATCAATCCTATGTCAGCTGATTACATTGCCAAGATCGCGGAAAAGCGCCGGAGAGACGGTGTAGCGCCCCTTGGTGATGACGGTATGCCCGTTTCCACGGATTCATGGGAAATCGCATACCGTGAAGCTGAAGCCCGGTTACGCGGGGATTCTGACGACTGACACCGGTTCTTCATCGGGGTGACCATAAATACCGGGGTCACCTTGATGGAGTATTCAATGACACCAACGAAGAAAAAGAATCTGGTTATTACCGGGCTTTCGGGGGAACACCTTCAGGCTTTTCAGGACTGGGCTGATGCCCTTCAGTTGAGCCGGGACCAGCTGTTGATAGCCCTGATGGTGAATGCCGGGTTTGTGGATGGTGGGCTTGGAGCGTTTATGCCCAATCAAACCGCGTGTGAGGAATGGGGTGAACTGCTGATCCGGCGAATGGCTCACTTAGCTAATGCATGAGGTGGAAATTTGATTATTTTGCTGTCGGTGATGATGGTCTTCATCTGGTTCACGGTATCGATGCTCTGTATCAGCTACTTCAATGAATATGTCTACAACAGCTGGGAAGAATGGGGTGCCCTGCCCATGTGGGTCAGGGTCATATCCCTACTGTTCGGACCAGTGCTGTTTATTTGGTGGTGGTTCCACTAAGTACACACTATAACAGCCCCGAATTATGCAGGACCGGTCCATTTTCTTATCGCAGATAGATCAAAATCGAACTGAACCCTATCCAATTCTATCTTTTGTTGCCAAAGCTCATAGTTATCCTCATACGTGCGAGCATGCACATCTAAACTCTGCCCTTCCCCATGCCCGGTGATTTCTCGGCGCATGTCACGATCTAGTTTTAGCCGCTTTGCCTGTGTGCTCCAGTTTTTACGCAAACTATGAAAGACCTTTTTCTTAACCACTCCATCGATAGTTAAATGCTTCTGAATACCACACCATTCAACAAACCCCTTTCCGTGATCGGTATTTCCATCAAAGCTATTGTTGAACCAAGCGGACGTTCTATTACCCCAGTTCTCGCCGCCACTGGGCTTTTCTGCAGGGAATAGCCTCTGTTCCCCTGAATGGATTAACTGCTGGCGATATTCAATCAAACCCAGCTCAATCAACGACTGATGCACTGGAACAATCCGTGCGGATTGCTTATTTTTTCTACCTTGCCTGCGCTCAATATTCCGTTGAATGAGGAATACCCAAATGGTTTGAGACTGCCCTTCGGTCTCAATGGTAACCGGTATCAGATCATCGACATACAGCATTGCCATTTCCCCTATGCGGTTTCCATGGTAGAGGGAAATAAGCGGCAACCAGTGACAGTGAGGCTTATCGAACAGCAGACCATTGCGGTAAGTTTCGTTGTTAAACAATAATTTCAAATCGTCCGGGCTGAAAGGGATGACCGTTGATTCGTCGTCACCTTCCAGCTTATTACTAACTAGATAATCTGCCAGCCCCTTTTCAATCAATCCGTAAAGCTCCATTGCCCTCAGAAAGGTGGCAATAGTGGTGAATTCATTGTTGATAGTCCGGGCTGTATGGAACTTGGTTCCGGTTGAATTGCGGGCGATCTCAAGAATTTGATCTATCGGTTTGTAGATGGGAACGTCCTTGGGCTTCCCTTTCTGGTCCTGCGCCACCTTCCCAGTCAAACGGTCGATCTTTCGCTGTTTTCCATCTATGTACTTGACGTTGCGGTGCAACATGTTAGGCAGCCCCGCACGCCGGTCAATGTAGCCTTGCTTCAGGATCTTTTTTGTCAGCTCATGGTTCGGCACATCACCAACGAACATAATCAAACGCTGGAGTTCCGTTTCTATATCAAACAACCCCTTGTCCATTGAGGTTTTAGCTGGACGAGATTTTCTCGCCTTGTCGCGGATATAAATATCCACCAACTCACTCAAGGGTTTACCCGTCTCTTCGATTCCCCGGGCAGCAAGTGCGCTGTGTTGACGAGTTTCCTCAATTGCTCTTAATACGGTGTCTGTCGCCAAATCACCATTTCTTTTGGATGAATCAGCATACGCGCGATCTTCCGGGCGGCTTGAATCCGAGAGATCATCGCTTTTCAGCTGACCGATATAGTTCGAATAATTACTCAGGTCTTCCCAATCTTTGGCAGTCATCGACTCCATAAAATCCTCAATAGCAGAGGGGTCAGTCTCGCCATTGTGATACTGGGTTTGACGCTCATGGTCTTTCAGACGTTCATACAACCTCTTGCCACGAGAAAGGCGACTATCCTGCTCCCGTGCACTCTCTTCCCATTGAAAATTATTAGCCACCAACTCTACCCACCACTTTCGAGCCTGCGCAATTGCCTGTTGACGGCACTTGGTACGCAGACTTCGCCGGATCAATCTTTTCGGTGATTGTACGCCAGCAGGCACGTGAAGTTGAAAGTAATAAGTTTCCTTGCGTTTCGTAACGTATGAAGGCGCAGATCCCATGGCTTAACTCACAGTTTTAACACACCTGTGATAGCCGTAAGACTCTGAAACCTAGTAGGTTATTGATTCAGCGAGCAACTTCCTTTAACCCAAGGAGACTCAAGTCCTCTCCTCGGCACCATTTCCTTCCCCAGGAAGTGGTCAGACACAAGAAACCCCACAGTCATTCTTCTAGTAAATCATCTCGCCAATCAGAAGATTGACCGCGCGTGCGTTCCCTGTTTGTGCACACCACCTACCCGGTCTGACTCATTCAATGACAGCAGACGGCTCTTCGCCCTCCTCGTCACCCTCTTTCCGCTTGCCCGAAAAATCATGACTGCCAAAGGCGTCCAGCAGAATCGCCTGTTCGATGGCACTGCGCTGTCCCTGGCGGCAGGGGAAGCGCACGACCAGATGAATCTCACCGGCCAGCGGTACCTGCAGGCTGACCCGTGGATCCACCACGGGCACTTCCAGGCCACGACGGTCGCCGAGACGGCGCATGTATTTGCGGGCGGATTCCAGGTATGGCTCACACTGGGCCCGGGCACAGTCCAGCAGCACCTGCTGCGCCAGTTGCCAGTTATCGTCCCGCTTGAAGGGCACGGTGAATACGTGCAGGACATAATCCTGGGTAAAGCTTTCGTTGATCACCGGCTCCGAGACGAACAGGGAGTTGGGTATCACCGTGGCACGACCAGTGCGCTGATGGGTCAGCTTGCCCGGCCCCACCTCCATGATGGTGGTCGCCAGCAGGTTCTGGTCGATAACGTCCCCACGGAAATCCTTCACCTGTATGCGGTCACCAATATTGAAAGACCGGGCACCACCCTTCACCAGAGAGCCAATGAAACAGAGGATCAGCTCCTTGGTAGCCACCACAAAGGCCACGGCAATGGCCACGATGGACAGGGCCAGGGTGCGCAGCTCCTGACCCCAGATCAGCACAAGCCCGAGCAGGAACAACAGGATCAGGCCATTGCGGGTCTGCACCAGCCATTTGCGCCGCAGTTCCGGGGCCTGGATACCGGTGCGGATCAACTTGGAAAGTAACGCGCGGGACACCAGCACAAACAGCAGCAGCGCCAGGGTTGTACCAAACAGGCGCAGCACCGGCGTGGACAGGTTCACCTGCTGGATGGCAGCCCCAAACTGCTCAAGCATCTGCCCGCCCCTCACCCCAGCGGGGCACAAGAGCCTGTGGCAGCCCCAGATGATCCAGCAACCGGGCCACAATAAAGTCCACCAGGTCGTCCACCGATGCCGGGCGGTGATAGAAGCCAGGACTTGCGGGCATGATGACAACCCCCATACGGGTCAACCTGAGCATATTCTCCAGGTGCACCTCGGAATAAGGCGCTTCCCGTGGCACCAGGATCAGTTGGCGACGTTCCTTGAGAGCCACATCGCCTGCCCGTTCAATCAGGTTGTTACTGGCGCCGGTGGCCAGTGCCGACAGGGTACCGGTACTGCAGGGGCAGATAACCAGGGGCGAGGGCTCGCCCGAGCCGGAAGCCGGCGGGGCAAACCAGTCTTCGTGCCCGAACACCTTGAGCTGTCCGTCCTTCGCACCGGTATAGGCCACCAGGACGGCCAGCGCTCCACTGGTTGAGCCGGGCAACTGCACATCGGTCTCAGTGGCCAGCACCACCCGGGCGGCTTTACTGACCATAACGTTAACACGGCAGCCCTGGGCCACCAGGCACTGCAGCAGACGCAACCCGTACTGGGCGCCGGATGCACCGGTCATTGCCAGGTTAATGGTTCGGGAGTGGGGGCTCTCAGCGGCCATGACCGTTATTCTCCTCCAGGCGGGCTACAAGGCGCTGGTGAATACCACCAAAACCTCCGTTACTCATGATCACCACATGACAGGGCTCGGAAACCTCTGCCAGCACCCGCCGGATCAGCCCGTCTATGGTGTCGTCACTCTGGTGGCGGTCAGGGTCGCCGCCACTGCCCCGGTACTCCGCCATCAGGGACGTCAGCCATTCGGCCTTGCCTGTATTGGCCCAGATCACGCGGTCTGCAAGATCGGCGCTTGCCAACAGCCTCTCCCGGTGCACGCCCTGCTGCATGGTATTGGAACGGGGCTCGACCAGCGCAATGATCAACTCGTCGCCAACCTGGTTACGCAGGCCATCCAGCGTGGTGGCAATGGCAGTGGGGTGATGGGCAAAATCATCGTAGACCCGGATGCCGTTGACGTCCGCCAGCAGCTCCATCCGCCGCTTGACCCCACCAAAACGGTTGAGGGCCGAGACGGCATGGTCCGGGGTGACGCCCACATGGCGGGCAGCCGCTATCGCGGACAGGGCGTTGCGAACATTGTGCAGGCCGGTCATGGCCCAGTTCACCGTGGCTACCGGCTGTTCGTGGTGGATCAGCATGAAACTGGAACCATCGTCCGCCAGTAACTCCGCGCGCCAGTCCGGGGCAGCAGCCTCGCTGCCGATGGCAGTCGTCTGCACCGGGCTCCAGCACCCCATTTCCAGCGCCTGGTCGAGGTGATGGTCAACGGCGGGCCTGATAATGGTGCCTTTCGACGGAACCGTGCGCACCAGGTGATGGAACTGGCGCTCAATGGCTTCCACATTGTCGAAAATGTCCGCGTGGTCGAATTCCAGGTTATTGAGAACGCAGGTGTGCGGACGGTAGTGAACGAACTTGGAGCGCTTGTCGAAGAAAGCGCTGTCGTACTCGTCGGCCTCAATCACGAAAAAATCACTGTTGCCCAGGCGGGCGGAAACAGGGAAATCCTTCGGCACACCGCCCACCAGATAGCCGGCTTCGAAGCCGCTCTGCTCGAGGATCCACAACAGCATGGACGTGGTCGTGGTCTTGCCATGGGTACCGGCCACGGCCAGCACCCAGCGGTCCTTCAGCACCTCCCGCGCCAGCCATTCGGGCCCGGACATATAGTCCAGGTTACGGTTCAGCACCGCCTCCACCTCAGGATTGCCCCGGGACATGGCGTTACCGATCAACACCAGGTCCGGTGCCGGCTTCAGATTCTCCGGCCGGTAGCCCTCCATCAGCTCGATACCCTGGGCTTCCAGCTGGGTGCTCATGGGTGGGTAGACGCCCTGGTCTGACCCGGTCACTTTATGCCCCAGCTCCCTTGCCAGTACCGCCAGGCTGCCCATGAAGGTACCGCAGATTCCCAGAATATGGATATGCATGGTGCGTCAGAAGCCCTTAATCAGTGATGCCGATGGATTAAAACCGCTCACGACCGCAGTATAGCGGTGGATAACGGCTCACAAGACTCACGTATACGTCAGTTTCCGTCAAGCAGCCTGTCATGAAAACTATGGCAGATTCACGTATCATTCGCCCCCATAAGCTGAACGACGGAGCCCCGTCGTCACCACACCCGAATCCAGTGTCCAACCAGCAGGAGGCTCTAGCCCAAGATGGCTATCAAGAACGCGTTCTACGCCCAGTCCGGTGGTGTAACCGCCGTCATTAATGCCAGTGCCTGCGGAGTGATTGAAACCGCCCGCAAGCATCCGGATCAGATTGGCAAAGTGTACGCCGGTCGCAATGGCATTATCGGGGCTCTCAGGGAAGAGCTGATTGACACCACTGAGGAATCCGACGAGGCAATCCGCGCACTCATGCATACCCCTGGAGGAGCGTTCGGATCCTGCCGTTACAAGATGAAGAACCTGACCGAGAATCGCCGGGAATATGAACGCCTGGTGGAGGTGTTCCAGGCCCACGATATCGGCTACTTCTTCTATAACGGTGGCGGTGACTCCCAGGATACGGCTTTCAAGGTGTCCCAGATTGCCGAAAAGATGGGCTACCCCATCACCTGCATCGGTGTGCCCAAGACAGTGGACAACGACCTGCCCTTCACCGACTGCTGTCCTGGTTTTGGCTCCGTCGCCAAATACGTTGCCACCTCCACCATGGAGGCAAGCCTGGACATCAAATCCATGTGCGAGTCGTCCACCAAGGTGTTCATCCTGGAGGTCATGGGGCGCCATGCGGGCTGGATCGCCGCCTCCGGCGGGCTGGCCGGCAATGGCCGCGATGAGCCGCCGCATATCATCCTGTTTCCCGAGATCCCCTTCGACCGGGAAGCCTTCCTGGCCCGGGTGGAGCAATCCGTGAAGGACTATGGCTACTGCGTGGTGGTTGCCTCTGAAGGCGCCCAGTACGAGGATGGCCGCTTTGTCGCCGATGCCGGCGGTAAGGATGCCTTCGGGCACACCCAGCTCGGCGGCGTGGCCCCTACCCTGGCGAATATGGTCAAACAGGCCCTGGGCTACAAGTTCCACTGGGCCGTAGCCGACTATCTACAGCGTGCAGCCCGCCACATTGCCTCCGCCACCGATGTGGAGCAGGCCTATACCGTTGGCCAGAAAGCCGTGGAAATGGCCCTGGCTGGCAAGCAGGCCGTCATGCCCATCATTGTGCGCGAACAGTCCAGCCCCTACCGCTGGCACATCGGCGAAGCACCGCTGAGCGAAGTGGCCAACCAGGAAAAGAAAATGCCAATCCACTTCATTTCCGACGATGGCTTTGGCATTACCGACGACTGTCGGGAATACCTGCAACCCCTGATCGAGGGCGAGGCCTTCCCGCCGTTCGAGAATGGCATTCCGAAAGTGGCCAGGCTTAAGAATCAGCTGACCGGGAAGAAACTGAAGACACCGTTCGACGTGTAAACGTCATGGCCCCGCAGGTGCGTTGTCTGCGGGGCCCAACCCTCCTTCCGTTCGTTTCCGAGCAGAATCTCAGGCCTTTGACACGTACCGGGAAAATTCATCGAAACCACCCACGTACTCGTTGCCGACAAGAATCTGCGGCACGGTGCGAACGGGATGGCCGATCTTTTCGGCCACATCGTCCTTGCTCAGGCCCAGGGCGGGCATGTCGACAAACTCGTGGTCAAAGCCTTTCTGGTCGCAGAGTTGGCGGGCCATGGCGCAGAAGCCGCAGCTCATGCGACCGTAAATTGTTACCTTTTCCAAGGGGTACCTCCGGTTTGCCTTTCATTGGATGCAGCCAATCATGGCATCCATATCACGATGCGTATATTAAATGGTTTGAATAGCCATCATAGGCAACAGCGATGGCTTCAGGATGCTGAGGAGTGGCCTTCCCCGTACAGATACTTCCTCAGCAGCGGCTCGCCGTTGAACTCAGCCCTGAGTACGGCAATAAAGGTGTAGACGCCGATCAGCTTTCGATTGAGAAACACGAATTCCTTCGGCGGTACCTGGAAATAGCGGCTGATGGCCGAACGGGCGGCTTCCCGGGCGACCCGGGAAGGCAAGTCGCTTTCCTTCCAGCGATACTGACCATCGCCGTTTACGGCGTAGTCCGGCCAGTCATACTCGGCCGGTGCGAGGGGCTCAAGCACCGACATGCAGACTCGGCCGAACTTGTAGAGCACCTCGTCAGGCCACTCGCGCTTCATGAAATGGAGTTTGATACCGCCATCAATCACTGCTTCCACATCCTGCTCATAAGAAGCCCGGATCATCTGGATGACGGGGTTCAGGAATTCGTCGCTATAGGCCTGTACCGCACCAAAATCCAGCAGCACAATCTGGTCGTGCTCATAGTCGGAACCAGCTTCACCGGCGATGCGGATGCGGTAGTTGCCGAAGTTGGGGTCGGTCTGGATTTCACCCCACTCGAACAGTTCCTCAAAGAACAGCTCCAGAGCCGCCCGGCCCAGTTCGCTGCGCCGATCCAACGGCAATCCCCGCACCGCTTCCGAACTCACGGAATGACCATGCTCATAGGTCTGGGCGATGATATGAGCGGTGGAATACTCCCAAAGTACCCGTGGCACGACAAACCGTGGATCGTCCGCCAGCCGCTCGCGAAAACGCTCGGTGGTGGTGGCCTCCAGGTTGTAGTCCACTTCCCGATGCATCATCTCGCGAACTTCCTCCAGCCAGTCCCGGAACTCCGGGCCGAAGGAAACCAGTCGCGCCACCGCCAGCAACTGGGCCACGGCATCCAGATCACTGTCCACCGCCCGGTCAACGCCGGGATACTGAACCTTAAGCACCAGTTCAAGTCCGTCAGATCGCCTTTTTGCCCGGTGCACCTGCCCCAGTGAGGCGGCTCCAATGGGATCCGGATCCACCTCCAACTCGGCCAGACGGTCCGAACCCAACTCCTCCTTGAGCACCTTCTCCACCGCCTTCCACTCCAGGGCCGAGGTCTGGTCCTCGAGGGTATGCAAAGCCTCGGTGACTTCCTCCGGCAGAAAGTGCTCACCATATAAGGCCATCATCTGGCCAATCTTGACCACACTGCCCTTGAGCTGACCCAGCTCTTCCACCAGGAAGCGGGCCTGCTTTGAGAGCATGTCCTTGTGGCGCTGCTCTCGCTTGTCAGCGCTGGTCAGCCAGCTGGTGGCCATATGGGAGGCCATTCGGGTGCCGGCATACAGGCCAGCCCGGGTCATGCTCAGCCGGCGCTCAAAGCTACCGGTGCGGATGCGGGGAACGGTTCTGCCTTTTCGGGATTCGGACATGGTCCACCTGACGGGCCGGGGCTACCAGCCCGATTTCAATATCGTGGATAAAGCGTGGGCACTCGATCTAACCGTCATTCCCACCAGAAGAAGATACCGGCCTCAGTGCGCCGGTTTATGGTCAATACTGGATAACGGTCCGTCACGATGCAACCTTTCGGATTGATAGCCAAGGGCATTCGCCAGAACCTCCGTCAGACGCGTCGCCAGAAATTCCAGGCTTGCCGACGGGCTGAAATCACGCACCTGGCACATGGGCATACCGGAAAACCCGCAGGGATTGATCCGGGTGAAGGGCTCCATGTCCATATCGACGTTCAGCGCCAGCCCATGGAACGAGCAACCACGACGGACTCTCAGGCCAAGAGAGGCGATTTTCGCGCCGTCCACATAGACACCGGGCGCATCCGGTCGTGGTGCTGCAACGATGCCCTGCTCCTCAAGCAGGGTCACCAGCGACTGTTCGATAATGTCCACCAACTGGCGTACACCGAACCCGGCACGGGGAAGGTCTATCATCAGGTACACCACCAGTTGGCCGGGACCGTGGTAGGTCACCTGGCCCCCACGGTCCGCCTGGACCACCGGTATGTCACCGGGCAGAAGGATATGTTCGGCCTTGCCGGCCTGGCCCTGGGTATACACTGGCGGGTGCTGGACACTCCAGAGCTCATCTGGCGCTGACCGGTCACGCTCCGCTGTGAATGCCTTCATGGCCTCCCACACGGGTTCGTAGGGCTGCAGCCCCAGGTCGCGTATTACCAGCGGCCGGTCATCGGTCACGATCAGAGAACCATCTGGACCCGGCCACTGGCCTTGAGTTCCTCAAACAGCGCCCTGAGCTGCGGCTCGCCGGTAGCAAGGATGGTCAGCCGTACAGAGGTAAAACGACCGTTGCGGCTGTCTACCACCGAGACATGCTCTTCCCGGATGCCGGGGGCGTGCTTATCCACTACGGACACCACGAACTCCTTGAAATCCGGAGCTGCGTGTCCGATTACCTTGATGGCATAGTCACAGGGAAATTCGATTTTCGGAGGTTCGGGTTGCGACATCTGACGGCCCTTCCTGTGTAATATCCGGCGAACCTGTTCAGTTGAACAGGTTATGGAAGAAAAGCTTGATAGCGTCCCACAGGCGCTTGAAGATGCCGCCCTCGGGCACGGGCTCGATAGCCACCAGCGGGCGCTCCGCCAGTACTTCGCCGTCGAAACTGATGGTAACGGTACCCAGCTCATCGCCCGCTGACACCGGGGCCTTGATGACCGTATCCACCTCCACGACGGACTCGAGGGAGTCGCGAGCACCCCGGGGAATCGTCAGCACCATGTCGGATGCCAGCCCCAGGTTCAGCTGGTCATTCTCGCCACCCCACACGCGGCTTTCCAGAAGGCTCTCGCCACTGCCGTACAGACGGGCAGTCTCGTAGTAGCGGAAACCATAGTTCAGCATCTTCTGGATTTCCCGGGCCCGGGCCTCGGTGCTGTCGGTGCCCATGACCACGGCGATCAACCGGGTGTCCTCTCGCTGGGCGGACGCTACCAGGCAATATCCGGCTTCCTCTGTATGGCCGGTTTTCAGGCCGTCCACCGACGGATCACGCCACAGCAGCGAGTTACGATTGGGCTGCCGAATGTTGTTGTAGGTGAAGTGCTTTTCCGCATATAGCGGGTAATTCTCCGGGTAGTCATTGATGATTGCGGCAGCCAGCAACGACAGATCATAGGCAGTGGAATACTGGTTATCCTGAGGCAGGCCCGTGGCCGTTTCGAAGCGGGTGTTCTTCATGCCCAGCAACTGGGCCTGCTGGTTCATGACATCCGCGAAGGCCCCTTCCGAACCGGCCACATGCTCGGCCAGAGCCACCGACGCATCATTGCCGGACTGGATGATAACGCCCTTGAGCAGATCCTCGACACTGACCCGGGAACCTTCCTGCACAAACATCCGTGAACCGCCAGTCTTCCAGGCCTTGACGCTGATGGGCACCATCTCATCCAGGCTTAGCCGGCCCTCATCCAGTTCCCGTTCGACAATGTAAGCGGTCATCATCTTGGTCAGACTGGCCGGTGGCAGACGCTCATTGCTGTTTTCCTCCATAATGATCTGACCGCTGGCCGGGTCCATCAGGATATAGGAAGACCCGTTGATTTGCGGTGGTGAGGGAATCAGCACCTGCTGGGCCTGGGCCATCAGTGGCAGCGCGGCCAGCAGAACAAGGGAGACAAGGAAACGGCGGATTGCTAGAGGGGTCATGAGGTTGTTCACATCAGTTTGATCAATGAATGCACCAGCGGGGCCATTAGTGCCCCGTAGACGAATAATCAGTGGTTGTCAGTCAGTACCATGGCCTGCGGAAAGCCTTCAGAAGCCAACCGCTCCATGGCACGTTCAGCATCCAGGGCGTCTCCGAAGGGACCGACCTGAACCCGATGAAATTCTCCGGAGGCAGTGGTGATCTGGCGTACCCGTACCGGATCTCCGGTACGCTGCCTGACCGACTGCTCCAGTTGGCGTGCCGGCGCCACACGGCTGAAGGAACCCAGCTGCACAAACAGGGCCTCGCCGGAGGTCGCCGGCGTCCCGGCAGTGGCCGAATCTTCGTTTGCGCCACCGCTACCGGATGGCCACGCCTGCCCGGCCAGCGTCATGCTGCCATCAGGGCGCACGGTAATGGCGGCCACTTCCACCCTTGCCGTGCCACTGCCCAGATAGTCCAGTTTCTTGGCCGCCGCCCAAGACAAGTCTATCAGACGATCGCCATGGAAGGGTCCACGGTCGTTCACGCGCACCACCACTGAACGGCCATTGTCGAGATTGGTAACCCGGGCGTAGCTGGGTAGCGGCAGGCTCTTGTGGGCGGCTGACATCTGGTACATGTCGTAGATCTCGCCATTGGACGTACGATGCCCATGAAACTTCTTGCCGTACCAACTGGCAATACCGGTTTCTACATAACCGTCAGCGCTGGCTCTCTCCATCACCCAGTATTTCTTGCCCCAGACCACATAGGGCGACTTGTTGCCAGCCTTGCGAGGCTCTTCGTAACGCGGCACTGCGTTTACCACCCCGCTCACATCCACATCGGCAGCCGGCCCCCGGTCCTGTGCCATGGCGTAACGACCGGCATTGTCACCGCCACCGGAACGGCCACTCTCAGTGGCACAGCCTGCCACCAGCATCAGGCCGAGCAGTATCGCCGACAGTCGCCAATCAATCTGCAGCTTTATCATCGGGTCCGACTCCTGAATCCGCAGCACCCGCCAGGCCCTGCTCCAGCTCTCCAGCCAGCTCCTGTACCGCCATAGCGTACAGATGGCTGTGGTTATATCGGGTGATCACGTAGAAATTATGGAATGTAAGCCACCACTGGGGACCGTCCTGCCCCTCAAGGCGAATGACCCTTGCCGGTTCGTTGCCGGCAACGGAGCCGGGCACCTTTACTCCGGCGCTCCGGAAATCAGAGACCGTGAACCGGGGCTTGAGTTCCCGGGTCATCAGACGGTCAGGCACCTGGACATTATCAGCCAGTCGCATTGCCACCGGGCCTCCGGAGCGCCAGTGATGCTCCTCGAAATAGTTGGCGACGCTGCCGATGGCATCTACCGGGTTGCCGAGTATGTCGGCCACATCATCGCCATCAAAGTCCACCGCATAATGGCGGTAACTGGAGGCAATAAACTGGCCATAACCCATGGCACCAGCGTAGGAGCCTTTCAACTGCGTGGGGTCAAAACCCTGCTCACGCACCATCAGAAAGAACTGTTCCAGCTCACTACGGAAGAACCGGCTCCGGGGCGGATAGTCAAAGGCCAACGTAGCCAGGGCGTCCAGCACCCGGTGTGACCCCAGGTAGCGGCCATACCAGGTTTCCACGCCGATAATGGCGGCGATGATCTCCCGGGGAACACCGGATTCCGTCTCAGCCCGCCGGAAAGCATCCTGGTGCTCCTGAAGAAACGCCACACCCTGCTGCACCCGTCCTGGCTTGATAAATATGGCGCGATATTCGTGCCACTCCAGGGTGCGCTCGGCGGGTGTACTGATCAGCTCAATGATGCGAGGCTGATGGCGCGCCTCCCCTAACCATTGTCTCACCCTGTCGGCGTCAAATGCATGTTTTCGGGCCATGTCATCGACAAAAGCCTCGAATTCAGGTCGGTCAGTGTAACCATCGGCCGCCCGCAGTGAAGGCGCCATGGCGGCCACAACAAGCAGTAAAATCGGGAACTTCAGGTGCTTCATTCGCGCTTCAGGATCCTTTGGTTTGCCGGGAGATTATCACGGGGTCACAGCACACACCATTACCGGACTTTAGGGTGGCGCCCCCAGCCATCAGGCGGTAATCATCCGGCGGTGAGTGTGGATGGCCATGAGCACACCGAACGCGGACATCAGGGTAACAATGGATGTGCCACCGTAGCTGATCAGAGGCAATGGCACCCCGACAATGGGCAGCAAACCGCTCACCATACCGATGTTCACTACAATATAGACAAAGAAGGTCATGGTCAGCGCCCCGGCCAGCACCCTGCTGAATGAATCCTGTGCATTAACCGCAATATAGAGGCAACGGAGAATAATCAGCAGATAGGCCGCCAACAGCACCAGCAGGCCAACGAAGCCAAACTCCTCCGCCAGCACCGCAACGATGAAGTCGGTATGACTCTCAGGCAGGAACTCAAGGTGAGACTGGGTCCCCTGAAGCCAGCCCTTGCCACTCCATCCGCCGGAACCGATAGCGGTGGTGGACTGGATAATATTCCAGCCAGCGCCCAGTGGATCACTCTGCGGGTCCAGCAGGGTCAGTACCCGCTGCTTCTGGTAATCCCGCATTACAAAGAACCACATGGCTGGCGCTGCCACCGCCAGCAACGCGAAAAAGCCGGTGATCAGCTTCCAGCTCAACCCGGCAAAGAACACCACAAACATGCCTGCCGCACCCACCAGCAGCGCGGTACCAAGGTCCGGCTGTTGAATAATCAGAACCATGGGCAACAGCACCAGGCCAACGCCAATCATCACATGAACAAACCGTGGCGGCAGGTAGTGCCTGGACAGGTACCAGGCAGCCATCATGGGTACCAGAAGCTTCATGATTTCGGAGGGCTGGAACCTCGGTAAACCGGGCAATGCCAGCCACCTCTGTGCGCCCTTGGCTCCCACCCCTGCAAGCAATACCGCGACCAGGCCCGCAAGTCCCAGGATATAGAGCCACGGTGTCCAGCGCCGATAGACTGAGGGATCCAACTGGGCAAAGACAAACATGGCCACAAAGGCCACGCCCAGCCGCATGAGTTGCCTCTCGACCATTCCGATACTGGCATCGGCACCGCTGTAGAGCACAATCAGGCCGCCCCCGGATACCAGCAGCAGTAATATCAGCAATAACGGATCCACATGCAGACGATGCCACAAGCTGGTTGGCCGCTGCAGACTGTTGGACTCCATGCTGGTCGAACGCCCCATCATGGTTGCTGCCCCTCAGCCTGACTGACGACTGGCTGACCGGCGTTGAATTCCTTGAGCCAGGCATCGAACATGGCCCGGGCCACGGGCGCTGCTGTACCACTGCCGCTGCCGCCGTTCTCCACAATCACCGAGACCACGATCTGCGGATCATCGGCAGGGGCAAACCCGACAAAAAGCGCATGATCCCTGAGCCGCTCCCGGACTTCCTCTGCATCGTATTCCTCGTCCTCGGCCAGACTGAACACCTGGGCAGTACCGGTTTTTCCAGCCATACGGTAGTCTGCCCCTGCGGCTGCCCCGCGGGCTGTCCCCTTGCGACCGTGCATCACCTCTTCCATGGCATCCACCACGTACTCCCAGGTTTCAGGGTTGTCGATGGTCAGATCTTCCAGATATTCCGGCTGCAGGATCGAATCGAGAGGCGTATCGCCCTGCACATCCATCAGCATACGGGGTTGCACCCATTTCCCCCGGTTCGCCACCAGCGCTGTCGCCGTGCCCAGTTGCAGAGGCGTTGCAAGGAAAAAACCCTGGCCAATGCTCATGTTGACCGAATCGCCCGGGTACCAGGGCTCACTGCGTACACCCCGTTTCCAGTCACGGGACGGAAGCAGGCCTGGAAGCGCGCCCCCCACGTCCAGGGTGGCATCCATGCCAAAGCCGAAGCGGGAGAGATAGGAATGCATGGTATCCACCCCCATCTCCAGACCGAGTTCATAAAAATAGATATCACAGGACTCCGCTACCGCTTTTTGACCATCAACCCAGCCATGGCCGCCCCGCTTCCAGTCCCGCCAGCGACGACCACCCGTTTTTATCTCGAAGTACCCGGGATCCCAGATGGTCTTTTCCCTGGTAAAAGTGTCACTGTCCAGCCCTGCGAGCAGCATCATCGGCTTAATGGTGGAACCTGGTGGATACTGACCACGAAGCGCCCGGTTGAACAGCGGCTTGTCCCGGGAGGTGCTGAGCTCGCGATATTGATCCACCCCGATACCGGTAACGAACAGGTTGGCGTCAAACCCCGGCACACTGGCCAGAGCCAGGATACCCCCGGTAGCGGGCTCGATGGCAATGATCGCACCGCGGCGGCCTTCCAGCAGCTCGAATGCCCGCTGCTGAAGACGCATATCCAGGTGCAGTTTCAGGTCCTCGCCCGGCACTGGGTTTTCCCGCTCCAATACCCGCAGCGTTCGGCCACGGGCATTGGTTTCCACATGCTCGTAGCCCACCTGACCATGGAGCTCTTCCTCATACACCCGCTCGACGCCGGACTTGCCAATGTAGTTGGTGCCAGCATAGTTGACCGGATCGATACGCTGCAGCTCCTCGCGGTTGATGCGGCCCACATACCCGAGGGCGTGAGCGTTCAGCTCGCCGAACGGATAGTGGCGTACCAGTTCCGCGCTGACCTCCACACCCGGCAGTTCATGACGATGAACCGCCATACTGGCAATCTCTTCCTCGGTCAGATCATAGTGGAGTGGCAGTTCCTGGAACGGACGACGGGGTTCCTGCAGGCGCCGGCGAAAACGTTCCATGTCTTCG
This sequence comes from Marinobacter lacisalsi, assembly GCF_042651045.1. Classification (NCBI taxonomy): domain Bacteria; kingdom Pseudomonadati; phylum Pseudomonadota; class Gammaproteobacteria; order Pseudomonadales; family Marinobacteraceae; genus Marinobacter; species Marinobacter lacisalsi. The sequence goes on along the minus strand of NZ_JBHSDI010000013.1, from coordinate 66,658 downwards.
TCGGAGATATCCAGAAGCTCCTGCAGCCGAACCAGGGTGACCGACATATCGTTCACCCGTTCCGGTACAACGGTGACACTGAAAACCGGACGATTCTCGGCGATCAGGGTACCGTTGCGGTCATAGATAAGGCCACGGGTGGGTGGCACCGAGCGGACCTGGACCCGGTTGCTATCCGAAATGGTGGTGTAGGTCTCATGTTCGATCACCTGCAGCTGGTAGAAGCGGCCCATGAGCACACCGAACAGGACTACTACCACCACCAGCATTACCAGGACGCGACTCTGGAAAAGTCGCCGCTCGGCAGCAGTGTCCTTGAATTCACCCCAGGCCATGAATCAATCCTAAGCGCGGTGGTAGGGATGGTTCCGGGTGATCGACCAGGCCCTGTACAGTTGCTCCGCCAGCAGGATACGTACCAGCGGATGAGGAAGGGTCAGCGGTGACAGGGACCATTGCTGATCGGCCCGTTCACGGCATGAGGCGTGCAAGCCATCGGGCCCGCCCACCAGAAAACTGACATCCCGGCCATCGAGTTGCCAGCTCTCAAGCTGTTGTGCCAGCTTTTCCGTCGACCAGGATTTACCACCCACTTCAAGGGCCACCACCCTGTCCCGGTCGCCGGCGGCGCCCAGCACGGATTCGGCCTCCTGCTGCATCAAACGGGGCACATCGGGGTTCTTGCCGCGATGGGCCATGGGGACTTCCACCAGCTCAACCGGTAACTCCCGTGGCATGCGTCGGGTGTACTCCTGAAACCCTTCGGTCACCCAGCCAGGCATTTTCTGCCCCACACAAATCAGCCTCAGACGCATACCTATTCGCTGCCAGCGGCACCCAGGCCCGGCGCATCCCGCCAGAGTCGCTCCAGGTCATAAAATTCCCGGGTTGCGGGCATCATGACGTGAACCACCACATCCCCGAGGTCCACCAGGATCCAGTCACCGGAATCACCACCCTCAACGGTGGCATCACGGATACCCCGCTCTTTCATGTCCGCAACCACGGCTTCCGCCAGGGAGCGAAGGTGCCGTCCGGACGTGCCGCATGCAAGGATCATGTAATCGGTGACACTGGTTCGGTCGGTAACATCGATGACACTGATGTCTTTGGCTTTTACGCCCTCAAGCGCTTCAATTACGAGTTCTTTCAGCTGGTCTGGCTGCATAATCATCCTGTGTCGTGTACCCGGCCAGCGCCGGCTACAGGAATTGGGTATCGTGTCCCGTCTGGGACTTCAGTATACCACCAATCATCGGCCTGACTCACCGGCATAGAGGCCACGCTTCTTAATTTCCGTAACCACCGCATCGGGCACCAGAAACCGGATTGAACGCCCCTGTTCCAGCCGCTCACGGACCCCCGTGGCGGAAATATCCAGCATCGGCGGTGCAATCTCGTAGATACCGCCAGCAGGCGTGGCTTTAAGATCACGCACACTCTCCACCCGATGCTCTGCCAGCAACCTTTCGGGCACGGACCCCGGAGCCAGTTCCGATTGTGGTCGTCTGACCAGGATGATGTGAGCAAGTTCCGGGATCTGCTCCCACTCCTCCCAGCGATCGAAGCTGCTGAAGGCATCCGTACCGAGCACAATAGCCACAGGTTTGTCCGGACCCAGTTCCTGCCGGAGCTGTCGCAACGTGTCGGCCGTATAGGACGACCCACCTCGCATCAGTTCGCGACCGTCCACCCGCAACCCGGGTTCATCCGCCACCGACAGGTTCAGAAGATCCAGCCGGTCGCCGCTGGAGCCGCCCGGAGCACCCCGATGTGGCGGGATATGACAGGGCATAAGGTGGATGCAGTCCACTTCCAGACGTTCCATCAGCTCAATGGCCACCCGCAGGTGGCCATTGTGGACAGGATCGAAGGTACCGCCGTAAACAAGATGCATGGTCAGGCCCGGATATGTCCGTCGCCAAAGACGACATACTTCTGAGAAGTCAGACCTTCAAGCCCCACTGGCCCACGTGCGTGGATCTTGTCGGTGGAGATACCGATCTCGGCACCGAGACCATACTCGAAGCCGTCAGCGAAACGAGTCGACGCATTCACCATGACCGAACTGGAATCCACCTCGGTGATAAAGCGTCGGGCCCGGGTGTAGTTCTCGGTAATGATGCTGTCGGTGTGCTGCGAACTGTATCGGTTGATGTGCTCAATGGCCCCGTCCAGACCATCAACCACACGGACTGCCAGCACCGGCCCCAGATACTCCTCGAACCAGTCGTCCTCAGTGGCGGCCAGCATGTCCGGCACAATGGCGCGGCTACCATCACACCCGCGCAGCTCCACGGAGTGTTCGCGGAAGGCTCCCGCCAGCAGGGGCAGGATGTCGTCGGCAATTTCCCGGTCCACCAACAGGGTTTCCATGGTGTTACAGGTTCCGTAACGCTGGGTCTTGGCATTGACTGCCACTTTCAGGGCTTTCTCCGGATCGGCGTGGGAATCCACGTAAACATGACAGACACCATCCAGGTGCTTGATCACCGGTACCCGGGCATCACGGCTGATTCGCTCGATCAGGCCCTTGCCGCCACGGGGCACGATGACATCAACGAATTGCGGCATGGTAATCAGCTCGCCCACGGCCGCCCGGTCGGTGGTGCGAATCACCTGCACGGCGGTGTCTGGCAGGCCAGCGTCACGCAGACCAGTCACCAGGCACTCTGCAATGGCCTGGTTGGAGTGGATCGCTTCCGACCCCCCACGAAGGATGGTGGCATTACCGGATTTCAGGCACAGGCTGGCCGCCTCCACCGTCACATTGGGACGGGACTCGTAGATAATGCCGATAACCCCCAGGGGGACACGCATTTTACCCACCTGGATCCCGGATGGCCGGTAGGCCATGTCGGTGATTGCCCCAATGGGATCCGGCAGCCCGGCCACCTGGCGCAGCCCCTCGATCATGCCGTCGATGCGCGCTGGCGTCAGCTCCAGGCGGTCCACCATGGCGGTATCCAGGCCATTGGCGCGGCCATTTTCCAGATCCTTGCTGTTTGCTTCGGCAAGGGCGTCACGGGCGGCGTCGAGGGCATCGGCGGTGGCCAGCAATGCGCGGTTGCGGGTCGCCGTTGACGAACGGGCGATAGCCGTTGCGGCCTCGCGGGCCTGCTGGCCCACCTCGGCCATGTAGGCTGCAATATCCATGGAATCTGTAGCTCCGGTTTGCGGGTGAAGATACGCCCCGCGGGGCAGTGCGAACCCCGGTAGACTCCGGGGCGCTTACTTCACTGTATCAATTGAAAACAGGGGGTTATTATGCCCGACCACAGCGAGTTTGACACTTTGATGTTATCATTAAGCCAGTGTCCCGTCTGGCTAATTCGTTAACCTACTGCGTGACGCTGAGACCTCTGGCCAAGGCGCCAGTCCGCAGGTGTGGTGGTTCCACATCAAGGGCTGGCAACACCGGCCAGGGGTCTCAGCGTCACGCCCTTCGGGAGCCACTGAGGGCCTTGATAGCCGCGTTGCGTTGACTCGATTTGGAACCACCAAACCTTCGCCAACGCGCCTTGCTCTCAAGGCCCTCAGTGGCTCAGTAGATTAACGAATTAGCCAGACGGGACACTAAGCACCGGCCACCAGTACCACAGCAGGAAGGACGATACCATGGCCCAGAAGGCCGAGCGATTTGTACTGAGCCGCCTGGCCTGGCTGGGCAGCCTGGCACTTCTTGCACTGGCGCTACTCAGCCTGTTCCTGGGCAGGCCGCTTCCCGCCCTGGCCTCGGTCATCGCCGCAGGCATTGTATGGACCAGCCCGGCGCTGCCCAGACACCATCACCCCCGCCTGTGGCAACTTGCCAATCACCTGCTGGTGCTGCTGCTTTCACTGGTGCTGGTCGTGGCTCTCTGGCTGGGCACAGAGCCCATGAGGTACTGGTTGTTCGCCCTGCCCCTGATCATTCTCGGGCTACTGCCACCAAAGCTGGGCCCGGCACTGGCCATCGTCTCGCTGGCGCTCGTTATGCCGGCGCTGGCCACCATGACCGGGGACCCACAGCGCCATCAGATCATCAGCCCGCTCGCCCTGACCACTGCCCTGGCAGGCCTGTTTTTCCTGCTACGGGAACACAAGGCCCGTCAGCTGGTTCCGCTGCGACGCTCCGACGAGCTTACCCAGGCCGCCAGCCGCGAATATCTGTCAGCCGACCTTTACAAGGAGATCCAGCGTAGCGAGCGGGAAGGCCTTGATATGTCGGTGATACTGCTGGGTCTGGATGTCCACCTCAGCGAACCCGATGCCGACACGGACATCCAGGCGTTACTGCCGCGCATTGGTCGGTACCTGCATTCCCGCCTGAGAGACTTCGATACCTGGTATCGGGTGGCAGACCTTCAGTTTCTGATCATTCTGCCCGGCATAGCCACCGCTGGCGCCGGCAAGCGGGCGGAACAGATCCGTCTGGGCCTGATGGCGCTGCTGGAATCGTACAACCTGGAGGTGACCGTCAGCGCCGGCGTGGCTGGCCTCAATATCGGAGATGACGCAGATACCCTCCAGCAATCGGTGGCGAGCGCCCTGCAGAGTGCCCAGAAAAAAGGGGGCAACCGCGTGCAGTCCTGGAGCACCTGGACCCACACCCCACCCGGTGACAACAAAGGGAGCCCGGCCACGTGACAGAAACCCGACTGAGAACCCTGACCAGCTCCCTTGCCTACGGGCTCTGTACCCTGTTTTTTGCGATACTGGCCCTGCAAAACCTGCGTTTCGGGTTCTACTCCCTGTTCTATCTGTCGGCGGGCCTCAGCGCCATCAGTTTCGGAGGCTGCCTCTACACCCTGGGTGTCAGCAACTACCAACTCCGCGCCCGGGGGCATGTGCCACTGGTCCTGTCACTCGAGTTGCTGACCGTGCTGGCCATGTGGGCCAACGGCACAACCACTGCCGCTTTCTGGAGTCTTCCGGTGCTGACTCTGGCATTTCTGGTATTGCCATTACGCCCGGCCCTGAAGGTCACTCTGCCGGTAGCGCTGGCGCTCATGTCAATGCTGTTGCTGACCCTGCCCGTCGCGGATAGCCTGCCCGCGATCATGGCGTTTGTCCTGCTTGTTGCCAGCGCCGGCCTGGCAAGCTGGCACTACGACCATATGGCACAGTCCGCCGAAGACCTGGCCATCATTGACCCGATCACCGGCGCCCATAACGCACGCTTCCTGGACGAAACCCTGCAGAAGGAAATCAGCCGCGCCAAGGCTACGGGCCATCCGGTGTCTATCCTCATGCTGGACATCGATCACCACAACCAGGTTCGCGAACTGCTCGGGTCCGACCAGACCCAGGTCTTGTACCGGCGCCTGGCAGAACACCTGTTTACCCTGATCCGGGCGGGCGATACGCTTTACTTTCTAGACCAGGGGCGTTTTTGCCTGATTCTTCCTTTTACGCATGAGGAAGGGGCCCGAGTCACCGCCGAGCGCATACGCCGCAGCATCGCAGAGGCGCCATGGGCCCAGGTTGGTCGCATGACGGTAAGCATCGGAGCGACGACTCACATCAGCCAGGACTCCCTGGCCGAGCGACTGAGACAGCGCGCCACCGACGCCCTTGAGGAAGCGGGGCGACGTGGCCATGACCGGGTCTGGTTTTCCGCAGATTCCCAACAGGTTGCCTGATGCAGGACGCGATCCACTCGCTGACACAATGGCTGTCGGCCAACCCCGGCTGGGTGACCGGGGTTATTTTCCTGATCGCATTGCTGGAATCTCTGGCCATGGCCGGGCTTCTGGTGCCCGGGGTGGCCATCCTGTTCGCGGTGGCAGTGCTTGCAGGTAAAGCCGGTATACCCGTCTTTGAGATTCTGGCCTGGGGAGCCGCCGGGGCCATCATTGGTGACGGTTTCAGCTTCTGGCTGGGGCGCCGGCTGCGTGGCCGGCTGCATCAGGTCTGGCCCTTTCGAAACTATCCGGAGATGATCCGCAGGGCAGAGCGTCTGTTCGTTCGCCATGGCGGCAAAAGCGTCGTGATCGGACGGTTTGTGGGCCCGGTCAGGCCGGTCATTCCGATGGTGGCAGGCGCCTTCAACATGCCCGCGCGGCGGTTCAGCGTGGTCAACATTGCCTCGGCCCTGGCATGGGCGCCGCTCTATCTGTTGCCTGGCTATAGCGTCGGCATGGCCCTGGTCGGCCCCGAACCGATCCCGCCGGCCCTCTATGCACTCGCTGTAGGTGCCTTCGGCGTGCTGCTGGTTGCCTACTTTCTGTTCTTCCGCATACAACTGGGACTCCGCAGCCGCAGCTTTCTCTATCGTTGGCTGGAACGGAAAATGCTCGAATATACAACCACTCACAGGATGTGGCGGCGGCTCTCCAGCGAACGCCCCAGCGGCGATGATGAGTTCCCCCTGGCGTCCATCAGCCTGGCCCTGGGCGCCATTGGCAGCTTTATCCTCTGGACCCTGCTCAGCCAGGCAACCCTGGTGCTGACACCGCTGGACGAGTTTTTCGCTGGCATCTCCGGTAACCTTCGTAACCCGCTGACCGACCCACTTACCGTCGCCCTGACCCTGGCGGGCGATCCTGCCGTGCTGGTAACCGGGGCGCTGTTGCTGGCCGCTGCCCTCGGGTTCCGGGGTTTTTACAGCGCTGCCGTTCATGTGCTCGGTGCCCTGCTGCTTACCATCGCCAGTGTCACCCTCCTTAAACTGGGGCTGTCGGTAGAGCGCCCCGCCCTGGTTCAGCAGCTGCCGTCAGGCTACGCCTACCCCAGTGGCCATGCGGCGGGCATAACCGTCTTCCTGGGCCTGGCCGGGGCGTTCGTGGCGCGCGAGTGGCGACCATCGCGACGCTGGCGAGTATACATGACGGTCAGCGTTCCCATGTTGCTGGTCGCTGCCAGCCGTGTGGTACTGGGCGTTCACTGGTTCTCGGATATGATTGGAGGAATCCTGCTGGGGCTGGCTGTGTGCGGGCTGGTGAGGGCGAGCTTCAGCCGTCATGACCATTCGCCACTGACCATGGAGCCAGTCACCGCCGGGGTCATCTCCCTGTGGCTGCTCTTTCTTTGCGGGTATCTCTGGTGGCAGTGGCCGCAGGCCATGCAAGTCTACGCCCCAGCCCCACTCACTCCATAGCGTCGAGCAGGGAGCTGAGCCTGTCGAGCCTGGCCAGTGGATCCTGATACTCCAGCAGCCGCTGTTTTTCCTGGCTATCGAGGGGGAGTAGCTCTGTCAGCCGCCAGCCCACTTCCCGGGCACTGGAGAAGTCCACCGTCAACTCAAGTCTGTTAACCATCGGATGCCGCAGCAACGCACGCAGTACCGATGCCAGCTCGGAATGGGCTGGCAGCAGCGCATCTTCAGACTCGTCCGCAAGGCGCTCCGCATCGCCAATGTTGAGACCGTCCGGGGCCTGCCAATTACGGTGGACCACCACTTTCCACAACCCCTCAGCGGTAATCCCCAACAGGCCGTTCTCCATTTGCTGGAAATCGACGATCTGTACGTAGGTGCCGATATCGTAGAAGACTGCATCCGTGCCGGCCTCGTGGCCCTCCCTGAGCAGCAGCACCACAAAACCACGCTGTTCACGCATGCAGCGGGCGAGCATGTCAAGATAGCGTGGCTCGAACAGTTGCAGCGGGATGCGGCCACCGGGAAGCACCGTGGCGCTCAGCGGAAACAACGGCACATGATTCAATGAGTGCGTCTCCAATGGTTTCTCCAGTACCCGTTATTCAGCGTGGCGATAGCAGGCTCTGAAGCTGGTCCAGCCGTTCCCGCGCGGCGCTCACCAGCTTCAGGCTGCGTGACGCGGTCAGTTCAAGCGCCCCGAGCCGGCGATAGGCGGGTACCTGTTCGAATTCGGGCAACCCCTCATTCCGGCCAGCGGAAATACGGGTGTGCAGACGCGAGACGATCACAAGATCCACCAGCTGGGGTTTGTCGTGGGCGCACTCATAGTGCCAGTCATCGCCATGGCGGGCTGCTTCCACGAAAACGTCCGGGAAGCGCCAGTTCTCGAGGATAGCCGCGCTGATATCGGACTGCAGCCCTTCGATGGCCCTGCGAAGCGCATCGGGGCTGGCTACAAGCGCGGGGTGGTGCTCGGCATGCACCAGCACCGGTACCGCGCCGATATTATGGAGCAGCCCGGCCAGCATCGCTTCCTCCGGGTTGAGGCGCGTCACCGATTCCGCCAGCACATAGGCCAGAGCACCAACGTTCCTGGCCTCATGCCAGAGTTCGTCCATGGCTTTCTGCAGTTCCGGCTGCCGGCTGCGAAACACTTCCCGCATGGCGAACACGGTTACCAGCTGCCGGGTCGTCCTGCCACCCAACCGCACTACCGCATCGCGAACATTGTGCACCTCACCGTAGCCGCGATAGAGGGCGCTGTTGCATGCTCTCACAAGCTTGGCTGCCATGGCCGGATCCGCAGTGATGGCCTTGCCGATATCGTCCACCGAGGAGTCCTCCCGATCGGCCAGACGACGGACCTTCCAGGCCACATCCGGCATGCTGGGCAGACTCACCTGATTGGATCTCAGCTCGGCGTAGAACTCCATCAGCAACCGGTGCTCCTCATCCGCGTCCATGTCCCCGCCAGGCTTTGTGTCGGAATGATCCAGGGGGGCCGACCGAAGGAGATTGTTCAGTACCGACTGTTCGATGACCAGGAACTGGCATGGCTTGATGGCAGTCGCATCAAACATCCGAGGCTGCAGGCGGGCTATGGCGCTCGTGGCCTGGTCGGTTCCCGCGGTTATGGTGGTTTTACCACCATCCACCGCGGTCAGCTCCACCGCACCATCCAGCAGGAAAAAGTCCATGCCGTCACGGGCGCCCCGCTCCAGGATCCTCTGGCCGGGACGGTATACCTTACGTTCGGCGCGATTCAACAGCACCACAAGCTGGTCGTCTGAGAGACGATTCAGAGACTGGAATTCTCTCAGACGACTGAGATCCGGATTTTCACGAACGGTCATGGACAACTCCCTGTGACGGACTGCGCGGGACTGCCGGCGACCGCCAGCATGTCCTCCCGGGAAAAACACGGGCCAGGTGACCGATCACACACCCGGCCTGAGAAGTATTGTAAAGACAGAGTGGGAAAACAACCATCCGCCTTTTCTGGAATCTGGTATCCTCATTAGCTTTTCCGAAGGACCATGATAAGAGACTGAAGCCATGCCAGACTATCGTTCACGAACCTCAACCGCCGGACGCAATATGGCGGGTGCACGGGCACTATGGCGTGCCACCGGGATGAAAGATGATGACTTCGGCAAACCGATCATTGCCGTGGCCAACTCCTTCACCCAGTTTGTTCCCGGCCACGTTCATCTGAAGGACCTGGGCCAGTTAGTGTGCCGCGAAATCGAAGCCACCGGCGGTGTCGCCAAGGAGTTCAACACCATTGCCGTGGACGATGGCATCGCCATGGGGCACGACGGCATGCTCTATTCGCTGCCCTCCCGCGAGATCATCGCCGACTCCGTGGAGTACATGGTCAACGCCCACTGCGCCGATGCCCTGGTCTGCATTTCCAACTGTGACAAGATTACCCCGGGCATGCTGATGGCCGCCATGCGCCTGAACATTCCCACCATATTCGTCTCCGGCGGTCCTATGGAAGCCGGCAAGACCAGGTTATCCGACCATAAGCTGGATCTGGTGGATGCCATGGTCATCGCGGCCGACCCCAATGCCAGTGGCGAGCAGGTGGAAGAATACGAGCGCAGCGCCTGCCCGACGTGCGGCTCCTGCTCCGGCATGTTTACCGCCAACTCCATGAACTGCCTGACCGAAGCCATCGGCCTGGCCCTGCCGGGCAATGGTTCGACCCTGGCCACTCACGCCGACCGCGAACGGCTGTTCAAATGGGCGGGCCGCCAGATTGTGGACAATGCGCGACGCTATTACGAGCAGGATGACGCCAGCGTGCTGCCTCTGAGCATTGCATCCATGGCGGCCTTCGAGAACGCCATGACCATGGATATTGCCATGGGTGGCTCCACCAACACCATTCTGCACCTGCTGGCAGCCGCGCAGGAGGGCGGTGTGCCCTTTACCCTTGACGACATCGACGAACTCTCCCGCAAGGTGCCCCAGTTGTGCAAGGTGGCCCCCAATTCTCCGTTATACCACATGGAGGACGTACACCGGGCCGGCGGCATCATGGGCATACTGGGGGAACTGGAGCGGGGTGGGCTGATCAACACCGACCTGCCCACGGTCCACAGCAAGACCATGGCCGAGGCCCTGGATACCTGGGACATCATGCGCAACCCGACCCCGGACGTTATCGAATTCTACAAGGCCGGCCCGGCAGGCATCCCCACCCAGGAAGCCTTCAGCCAGAGCACCCGCTGGCCATCCCTGGATGGCGACCGGGAAAACGGCTGTATCCGCTCCGTGGCGCACGCCTACTCGACAGAAGGGGGCCTGGCAGTGCTCTTCGGCAACATTGCCCGTGACGGCTGCGTGGTAAAAACCGCCGGTGTGGACGAGAGCATCTACGTATTCGAAGGTACCGCCAGGGTGTTCGAGAGCCAGGATTCAGCCGTCGAGGGCATTCTCGGCGATCAGGTCAGGCCGGGAGAAGTGGTCATCATCCGCTACGAAGGGCCCAAAGGCGGTCCGGGCATGCAGGAAATGCTCTACCCCACCAGCTACCTCAAGTCCAAAGGGCTTGGCAAGGAATGCGCCCTGCTGACCGATGGGCGCTTCTCGGGGGGCACCTCGGGCCTGTCAATCGGCCATGCGTCTCCGGAAGCTGCCGCCGGCGGCGCCATCGGCCTGATCGAGGACGGCGACCGGATCCGTATCGACATTCCCAACCGCACCATCAACGTGGAGATCGATCAGCACGAACTGGATCGACGCCGGGAACAGCGCGATGCGCAAGGCTGGAAGCCCGCAGCACCCCGCATCCGCAAGGTTTCGGCGGCTCTCAAGGCCTATGCCCTGCTGGCGACCAGCGCCGACAAGGGCGCCGTGCGGGACCTGACCAAGCTGGACTGAATCTGCCCTGGTGGTCCCGAGCGGTTAATTCGCCGACCTGCTGCGAATTAACCGCACGGGGCACCAGCCACCACTACCGGAGCTCCAAGGCCACCCGGTAGTGGTGGTCCAGCCCCTTACTCATCCGGACGGGTGTGCACCGGCTCCTGCTCGCTGAACTCCCGGATAAACAGCCCCCAGAATGCCATGAACAACGCCGCCACCAGCGGCCCCATCACGAAACCGTTGATACCGAACATCACCAGACCACCAAGGGTGGAAAGCAGCACGATATAGTCAGGCAGCTTGGTGTCCCGACCCACCAGTATCGGCCGAAGCAGGTTGTCTGCCAGACCGATGACAACGGCCCCGAACGCCGTCAGCACGGCGGCCGGCACGTAGTCACCAATGGCCACCAGGTAGATAGCCACCGGCACCCACACCACGGCCGCACCAACGGCGGGCAGTAGCGAGAAAATCGCCATCACCACACCCCAGAGCACCGCGCCCGTGACACCCAGTATCCAGAAGATCAGGCCACCCAGCGCCCCCTGAACAATGGCGATGAACAGGTTGCCCTTGACCGTGGCCCGTGTGACTTCGGCAAACTTGGTAAACAGCAGTCGCTCACGCTCGTCGCCCAGCGGCAATGCCTGGATCAGCAACTCCACCAGCCGCGAGCCATCCCGCAACAGGAAAAAGGCCAGGTAGATCATCAGCGCCAGGTTGAGAAAAAACTGGAAGGTATTCTGGCCCAGGCCCAGGGCCTGCTTTGCCAGGAACTGGCTGGCGCCCGCGATGCCCGAGGCCATCCGGTCACGCAGCTCGGAAAAGTCCAGGTTAAACTGCGCCAGGAAAGCCTCGATCGCCGGGAACGACTGATTGATCTGGTCGATATACTCCCCTGGACGAATGTCGCCGTCCTGTATCTTCTGGTAGATAAACAGCCCCTCGGCCACCATGGTGGATACAAGGACCATCACCGGAATGATGACGATGAACATGCACGCCAGCAGCGTCAGCAGGGCCACCAGGCTGCGGCGATCACCCAGTCGCCGGACCAGCCACTGCTGCAGGGGATGAAAGATCACGGCAATCGCCACGGCCCAGAAGATCGGCCCCGTAAATGGTTTCAGGAGGAACAGAAAGGCCAGCGAAACCAGTAACAGGCTTGCCAGGAAGGTCCAGCGCTCCAGGCTCTCGTACTTCATTGACAGCATTCCTTTGTGCAGGTCAGACGAATGGTTCCATCGGGCAGCCCGTACAATGGCCAGCAAAGCCCGGATGGCGTTATAGTAATCGGTTTAGGTATTTCCGATAAAGGCCGACTATTTTCAAGTGCCCCGTCGGACCAATCCGGATCAACAGGAAGGTAACGGAGAGCCCAGCGGCTGCGAAAGATCACTATGGTATCAGGCGACGGCTTTAACGAGGAAACCGCATTGCAGGCTGCCGAGGCCCTGACCGGGGTACTGGCGCGCCGGACCCATCGTCGCAAGGTGATGGGGCAGGAGGTACTTGTGCCGGGCCAGCTGGGCGATGCCCTGAAACTGCCACAACTGATCAATCGGCTGAAGAGCCGGCAACAGAGGCAAAGGGACCGGGCGGTGGAGGAATTCGGGACCCTCTGGGAGACCCTTTCCCACGCCACCCGTGATCAGGTATGGCGCCAGCTTGGCTGGTACGACCCGCGTGAACTAAGCTGGGAAGACAAGCGGTCCAATCGTCGCCCTGCCCCTCCCGATTCGTGACCGCGATCGCCGGCTCGGTGAACCGGTGGAAGGTTTCGTACGAACTTTACGTAATGCCTGTTTAATGATTGCCGGACCTTTAAATGTCACATTCGGTCCTTATGGTAAAAACTATTGCCCGACCGATCTCATCACTGATCAGGCGGGCACAGACAGGACAACGAAAAGAAGGAGCCACCATGAGCGAATACCATGATTTTTACGTCGCGCGACTGGCCGAACATAGCACCGTTCCAACCCTGCTGTGCGGTCATTGCCGGTCCATACTGTCCCCAAAGCGGATCTTCGCCAACGACGGTGAGAACCGTTATAGCCTCCCCTGTGACATCATCGGACTGTGCTCCGCAGATGACTGTGGCGCCGTCAACTGCTGTGACGAGGCCATGAAAGGTGCAGAGCAGCAGCACTACGAGAACCGGGTCGCAGTCTGATTCAAATCGATAACGCGCTGTTACTGAAAGCACACACAACAAACCGCCATCTGCTCTAAGCTGTTCCCATTCGATCCTGTGTTTCGTCTGGTTAAATCACCAAGCGGGCAGACCTCTGGCGGGTCTCGGCCGCTGACTGTCGGTGCATTAACCAGACGGAGCATACGGGTACACGCTTGCAATCAGCCAGAGCAGTCGATGGTATGCGTATTCTGAGAACCGACGAATCCCGCTTCCGGGATCTGCCGGACTTTCCTTACCCACCGCAATTTGCGAATGTCGGCACTGACACGCCCTTGCGCCTCCACTATGTGGATCATGGTCCGGTGCAGGCTGCTCCGGTGGTGATGCTACACGGTGAACATGGCTGGTCGTACCTGTACCGTCACATGATGCCATTGGTGGCCAGGGCGGGCCTGCGCGCATTGGTCCCGGACATGATCGGTTTCGGCAAATCCGACAAACCGGCAAGCCAGCAGGACTATTCCTTCGAAAAACATCTGGACTGGCTGGAACGGTGGTTGCTGTCGCTGGACCTGGAGAACATTACCCTGGTCTGCCAGAACCGCAGCTCATTGCTCGCCCTGGCGCTGGTGATGCGCCAGCCAGACCGGTTCAGCCGCATCATCGCAGCCAACGCGGTGATACCGCGCTCTGATCAGGACCATGCTCCGGTATCCGGGCTATGGCAGATGTTTGCAAGCTACAGCCCCTGGTTCCCGGTTCCTCAGCTGATCCAGCTGGGCACCACCCGCCCCCTGACCAAAACAGAACTGGCCGCCTACGACGCCCCTTTTCCGGATGACCGCTACAAGGCGGGAGCGCGCTCTTTTGCCGGCGCCCTGCGGCAGCACCACAAGGACCTGAACCGTCAGCGCCTGTGGCATTTTCTGGAGAGCTGGCAGAAGCCTTTCATTACCTGTTTCAGTGACTCTGACGCCGGCACCCGGGGCGGGCACCGGCCCTTGCAGCGCCGCATTCCCGGCGCACTGGGCCAACCCCATATCACGTTGTCAGGCGGCCATTTCCTGCAGGAGGATGCCGCTGACAGCTTCGCCCGGGTCATTATCGACGCCTGCCGCCCCAGTCTGGCGGCCTGAGCGACAGGCGCCTCGACGTATCAGCCGAAGACCACCACGGTCTGCCGGCTGATCGCCACCAGCTCACCCTTGCGATTCCAGATCTCGGCGTGAATATGGCCGTAACCCTCACCGGCCTGGTCAATCGTCGCCTTGTATAGCAGCCACTCATCCGGCCGGACCTCCGGACGGGGGTGCACAAGCTCCACCGACCAGGACAGCGAGCTTGACGGCACCCGGTCTTTAAGATGCGATAGCAGCGCAGGGGGCCAGGCGTCGATCAGGTTGATGACACCGGCATCGCCAAGCTCAGCCGGCGGCTCACGGAACTTCATCCAGCCGCCCATTTCGCGTCCACCCTTGCCGCTGAACGGCAGCCCACCATAGCACCATCGCATCTCGATGAACTGGGTAAAGCTTGGCATCAGGCCCTCGATGTAAGGGGTCGGAGTACAATCCTCGGGCGGCGGGGCATCGGGCGCGTCCAGTGGCGACACGGTAACGGAGGAGTCACGTCCGCCGCCAAAACTACCCAGGGCCACCGCTCGGGTGCTGCCATCCTGTACCATGCGCACCATGGCCTGGCTTGCCGACTTACCTTCGCGCAGCAGCTCCGCTTCCAGGCTTACGGGAAGCCCGGGCTCCACCGGCCCCACGAATGACACCTGCATCGCCCGCATCGGGCGCCCGGGGGTGACCACGTCCTGCATCCGTTCATAGGCCAGGGCTCCGACGAGGCCGCCGAAAGTGGCACGACCCTGGGCCCACTCGGCCGGCAGGGTCACCTCGTTGTTCGAGACAGATGCAAGAATTTCCTCAAAGGTCATGACGGCTTGAACTCCAGATTATTCGTGAGGTTGCGTATTAAAGCAGAGCCAAAGACTGCCCCAAACCTTGGCCGGAGACAAGTCGCGTTGGCAAATACCTACGGCGGAATCATCATCGGCGCTGTAAAAGCGGCGACTAACCCAGTATACTGCGCCGCGTCATTGTCAGGACAGTGACCAGATCCACGGACGCCCTTCCAAAGAAGCGGTCGGTCTGTGACGATACCAGCCGGGTTTATGGGGTGAGAGTAACGAGCTACCCCGACGCGCTCAGCCGGTAGCATCAGGAGCCTCGCATTCTTTTCCACCGGCCTCATGCAGTTGCCGGACTCCAGATTTTGGCTCCCCCACCCCGAATACCAGGTAATTTAATGTCTGAAAAAACCTTTGCCGAACTCGGCCTCGATCCGGCCGTGCTTGAGGCTGTCCGTACTGTTGGCTATGAAATCCCGTCACCCATCCAGGCCCAGGCGATCCCGATCCTTCTGGAAGGCCACAACCTGCTGGGTGTTGCCCAGACAGGTACCGGCAAGACAGCCGCTTTCGCGCTGCCGCTGCTGAGCCGCATCAACGCTGACGACCTCTCGACCCAGATTCTGGTGCTGACGCCAACCCGTGAGCTGGCTATCCAGGTGGCGGAAGCCTTCACCACCTATGCCAGCGGCTTCAAACACCTGAATGTGCTGCCGATCTATGGCGGCGCTGATTTTACCCCACAGCTCAAAGCCCTCGGCCGGGGCGCCCAGGTCATTGTGGGCACACCGGGACGTTTGCTGGACCACCTGCGTCGCGGCAAGGTGAAGCTGAACAATCTGCAGGCCCTGGTGCTGGATGAAGCCGACGAAATGCTGCGTATGGGCTTTATCGACGATGTCGAGGCCATCCTTGCCACTACTCCGGACAGCTGCCAGCGGGCGCTGTTCTCGGCCACCATGCCGCCAGCCATCGCCCGGGTCGCCAACACTTACCTGAGCGACGCCCGGGAAGTGAAGATCAAGAGCGAAACCCGCACCGTGGAGCGCATTGCCCAGTACGTGCTGCCCACCTTCGGCGATCGCAAACTGGATGCCCTGACCCGCATTCTGGAAGTAGAGCCCATCGACGCGGCAATCATTTTCGTGCGCACGAAAGCAGAAACCACGCTGCTGTCGGAAAAACTGGCGGCCCGCGGCCATTCAGTCGCCCCCCTGAACGGCGACCTGAACCAGCGCCAGCGGGAAATGACGGTGGAAGACCTGAAGCGGGGTAAGAAAGACATCATCGTCGCCACGGATGTGGCGGCAAGGGGCCTGGACGTACCCAGGGTGAGCCACGTCATCAACTATGACGTGCCTTACGACAGCGAAGCCTATATCCACCGGGTGGGCCGTACCGGCCGTGCCGGGCGCGAGGGCAAGGCCATCCTGCTGGTGACCCCGCGGGAGCGCAGCTGGTTGCGCACCCTGGAGCGGGCGACCAACTCCCCCATGCAAGCCTACGAACTACCGACTCCGGCTGCCTTGCAGAAGCTGCGCCAGGAGCAGTTCGAGAGCCAGCTGATGGGCTTTGCCGAAGATCGCAAGGTCGCCAAGGCCATGGGATTGCTGGACGATATTGCCGAGCGCAATGACATCGACATGGCCATGCTGGCCGGCGCCCTGGCCTGCTGGATGGAATCAGCCCAGCCTGGCACCATGCCGCTGGAGACTCCGTCGGAGCTGCCGGTGCCCTCCGCCAACCCGCCCAAGGGCAGGGGTGGCCCGGGCGGCAAACGCAACTTCCGTAAGGGTGGCCCGGGTGGCAAGCCCGGCGGCTATCGTGGCAACAAGCCCGGCGGTAAACCGGGCGGCAAGCGTGACGGCGGCTTCAAACCCGCCGGCAAGCGACGTCAGGCAGACTGAGGTCTGTCGTAGACGACGAAACTGTAGTCGTAGGGATTGTTGTCGGACGCGGAGAAGTCCTCCCGTCCGATTTCCCGCCACTGCTCCAGGTCCACTTCCGGAAAGAAGGCATCGCCATCGATCTCCGCGTGGACCTGGGTAATGTAGATGCGGTCGGTTTCCGGTAGCACCGCTTCGTAGATCTGCCCTCCCCCGATCACCATCACCTCGTCAATACCATCCAGCATGGCCTGGGCTTCGGCCTTCTTGAACGCTTCCTCCAGAGTCCCGACTTTCGCCACACCTGGTGGCAACTCAAGCTCTTTTGAAGACACCACGATGTTCAGTCGTCCAGGCAGGGCTTTGCCAATGGACTCCCAGGTCTTGCGACCCATGATGATGGGCTTGCCCATGGTGGCCTGCTTGAAATACTTCAGGTCCCCCGGCAGATACCACGGGAGCTTGTTGTTGCGGCCTATGACCCGGTTGCGGGACATGGCTACTATTAGTGCTTTTCGCATGACTACAAATCCTTGGTGCTGTCCGGTAACTAGGGGGCTGGGACTGCTACCGGGTAGGCTTTTCCGGAACACGCCGTAAATCCATCCCTGGAGGCTCTTCGAAAACGTCCCTGTTTTCGAAGGTTCCGGAAAAGCCTACCCGGCATCAGCCCCTCGAACTTTTCAGTGGGCCCGAAAGATAGGAGTTCAGTCCTTTAAGGGCTCATCATAACCGCTGCCAAACTTATTGCTCTGGGCGTACGGGTGACTGGGGACCCTTTCCGAATACCTTCGAAAACAGGGACGTTTTCGAAGAGCCTACATGGACGTATTCACGGCGTGTTTCGGAAAGGGTCACCAGTTACCCGTGCGCATGGCACCCAAGTCTCGGTTAGGCACCCCAAGAGAGGTTTCAGATAGCAATAGGCGCCTTGATCACACCCTGAGGCTCATAACCCTCAACTTCAAAATCCTCATACTCGTACTCGAATATGGAGTCCGGCTTCCGCAAAATCCGCAGTGTCGGCAAAGGCCCGGGCTTACGCTTGAGCTGCTCGAACACAATGTCATCGGTCAGATGGTTCTGGTACAGGTGGCAATCACCAAAGGTGTGCACAAACTCACCCACCTCCAGATCACACTGCTGCGCAATCATATGGGTCAGCAGACTGTAGGACGCAATATTGAACGGCACCCCCAGAAACAGGTCTGCACTGCGCTGATACAGCTGGCAGGACAAACGCCCGTCCGCCACATAGAACTGGAACAGACAGTGGCACGGCGCCAGCGCCATACGGCCCTCGCGGGCGTTATCCTGGGGCCCCATGGACTCGTCCGGCAGCTCCGCCGGGTTCCAGGCCGTCACGATATGACGACGGGAATTGGGCTTGGTACGGATCTGCTCGATCACCTCGCTGATCTGGTCCACTACCCGGCCATCGGGGCATTGCCAGCTGCGCCACTGCTTGCCGTAGATAGGGCCGAGGTCGCCATTGTCGAGCGCCCACTCATCCCAGATACTGACCTTGCGCTCCTTCAACCAGTTATTGTCCGTGGACCCCTGCAGGAACCAGAGCAGCTCATAGACAATGCTGCGCAAATGCACCTTCTTCGTGGTCAGCAACGGGAACCCCTGCTGCAGGTCAAACCGCAACTGGCGGCCGAACACCGAACGGGTGCCCACGCCTGTGCGGTCGCCCTTGTCGGTGCCATTGGCAACCACATCGTTCATCAGATCAAGATAGGCTTTCATGACTTCGCGCCTCTGTATGCAAATACCATCAGCAGCGCTCCAGCGATCACCATCGGCAGTGACAGCAACTGCCCCATGGTCAGCCAGTCGAACGCCAGGTAACCCAGCTGGGGGTCCGGCTGACGGAAAAATTCCACGATAACCCTGAAACAGCCGTACAGGATCAGGAACAACCCGGAAACCGCCATTGTGGGACGCGGCTTCGACGAGAATAGCCAGAGGATGGCAAACAACGCCACGCCTTCAAGGGCAAACTGGTATAGCTGGGACGGATGCCGCGCCAGGGCATCAGGCGCCTGGGGAAATACCATGCCCCAGGGCACATCGGTAGGCCTCCCCCACAGCTCACCATTGATAAAGTTGCCAATGCGCCCGGCGCCCAGGCCCACAGGTACCAGCGGTGCCACAAAATCCGCTATCCGGAAGAAGCCACAACCAAGCTTACGCCCATACCACCACATGGCCAGCATGACGCCAATCAGCCCGCCATGGAAGGCCATGCCGCCCTCCCAGACCCGAAACAGCCAGAGCGGGTCCGCGGCAAACTGATCAAAATTGTAGAACACCACATAGCCAAAACGGCCACCAAGGATAACGCCCAACGCGATGTAGAACAGCAGATCCCCGACCTGCTGCTCATTGAGCGGCGTCCACTCCTTGCGCGCCCGGACTTTGCCCAGCCACCAGCCAACAGCAAAGCCCACCAGGTAAGTCAGGCCGTACCAGTGGACTTTCAGGGGACCAACGGAAATGGCCACGGGATCAAACTGCGGGTGTTTCAGCATGGACAGACCTCAGAACAGGAAGCGGATGCCAACAATCAGCAACAGAATAGCGAACAGGCGTTTCAACAGTCTGGCATCAAGTTTGTGGGCCAGGATCGCACCAAAACGGGCAAAAAACATGCTGGTCGCCACAATACCGATCAATGCCGGCAGATAGACAAAACCCAACGCATAGTCCGGCAGTGACGGGTGCTCCCACCCGGTCCAGACGTTGGCAGCCGCACCGGCGATGGCAATGGGCAAACCGCAGGCTGCAGACGTGGCCACCGCCTGCTGCATCTGCACGCTGCGCCAGCTCAGAAACGGCACGGTCAGCGTTCCCCCGCCAATGCCGAAAATGGCCGACCCCCAACCGATCACGCCGCCTGCGCCGGCCAGCGCAGGCTCACCCGGTACGGGCCTGGCCGCCTTCGGTTTCACGTCCAGCAGCATCTTCAGGCCCACCAGGATGACAAAAATCCCGATGATCAGTTCCAATGCCGGGCCGCTCAGCAGGGAGGCCGTCCAGGCTCCCAGCACGGCCCCTGCCACGATGCCCACCGCCATGGGTCGGAACAACTCCCAGCGGACCGCGCCTTTCAGGTGGTGGGACCGGATGGAGCTCAGGGAAGTGAACACAATGGTGGCCAGGGACGTACCCACCGCAAGGTGGGCAGCGATTTCCGCGCTGATACCCTGCAGCCCGAAACTGAAAATCAGCACCGGAACAATCACCAGGCCGCCACCAATACCGAAAAGGCCTGCCAGGGTGCCCGCCAGCGCGCCAAGGGCCAGGTAAAGCCCGAAAACCAGAATCAGGGACATGAACACCGCCGTCCGTAGAAAAACAAAGCGTGTATCATACACAAAGCATTAGTGTCCCGTCAGGGCACTAGACTCAGCATTTCCTGCGCTCGTAACCAGACGGAATCCTATGTGCCTTATCCTCTTTGCCATTGACCAGCACCGTGACTACCCCCTGGTACTGGCTGCCAACCGGGATGAATTCCACGATCGCCCCACCACATCCATGCATTGGTGGCCAGGGGAAAACCTGCTGGCAGGACGTGACGACCGCTCCGGGGGAACCTGGCTCGCGGTCTCTCCCGAGGGCGTTGTCAGCGCGGTCACCAATGTCCGTGAAGGCAGCGGGGAACCGGGGCGACTGACCCGGGGCAAGCTGCCACTGATGATTCAGCAACAGCCCCGACACGAGATCCGGCAGCACCTTGCCGACAATGGCAACCTCTATGGCGGTTTCAACCTGATTCAGCTCGCCCACCAGCAGCAGGGCTGGTACTACAGCAACCGGGACGCTCACCCTGGCCGGAATCTTTACCGGGGTACCTATGGTGTCAGCAACCATCTGCTACAAAGCCCCTGGCCGAAACTGGTCCGGCTGCGGGAACAGCTGCGCACCACCCTGGCAGCAGCTGACCCGAAAGCGCCGGACCACCTGCATGAGGCTCTTCTGGAACAGTTGCAGGACACCACGCCAGCGCCGGACCACCTGCTGCCGGATACCGGTATCGGGCTGGAGCGGGAGCGCTTCCTGTCATCGCCCTTTATCCAGTCCGAGCTCTACGGCACCCGGGCCAGCACGGTGGTGACCCTGGCCCGTAACGGTGAAGTACGGGTCACCGAACAGACCTGGCTCAGGGCTGGAGCGGCCGATGAGAGACAGCATTTCTGCTGGCACCGACCCGCCAGGACCTGAGGATGGCACCAGAGGTTCGGCGCGGAACAACGCTCTGATATACTGGCCGCTAATCCACCCACGACCTTTGTGAAGCTGACGGAGCGCCCCATGGCTGACACCCCGGAAACGACATCCATCGCCGATTTCGAGAAGTCCCTGGCCGAACTGGAAGGGCTGGTAAGGGACCTGGAACAGGGCGAGCTGTCACTGGAGCAGTCCCTGGGGGCGTTCGAGCGGGGCGTGAAGCTGACCCGTGACTGCCAGCAGGCGCTTCGTCAGGCAGAGCAACGGGTTCAACAGCTGGTGGAGCGGGACGACGGAACCCTGGAAAGCCGGCCATTCAACCCTCCGGAAGATGGCGGGGAGCAGGACTGACGATGCACCACGCCTCCACCGTCGATTTCCTCGCCACCTGTGCCACACTGACTGACGACACCCTGGCGCAACGACTACCGGACGAGACTATCGAGCCAGCGCGCTTGCACTCAGCCATGCGATATAGCGTACTCGGCGGTGGCAAGCGCATCCGACCGGCCCTGGCAATGGCGGCTGCCACTGCGGTTGGTGGCCAACCGGAGCAGGCACTGGTGGCGGCCTGTGCGGTGGAGGTGGTTCACGCCTATTCCCTGATTCACGATGATCTGCCAGCGATGGACGATGATGAACTGCGCCGTGGCCGGCCCACCACCCATATCCAGTACGATGAGGCAACCGCGATTCTGGCCGGCGACGCCCTGCAGGCACTGGCGTTCGAATGGCTTTCCACCGAGCCCGGCCTGACCGTGGAAACCCGCCTCGCCATGGTCCGGCGTCTCGCAAGGGCAAGTGGCAGTGTCGGCATGGTGGGCGGCCAGGCTATCGACCTGGGCGCCGTCGGAAAAAACCTTTCCCTGGAACAACTGGAACAGATGCATCGCCGCAAGACGGGCGCTCTGATCGAGGCTTGCGTGCATCTGGGTGTCCTCTCTGTAAAGGGTGACCAGGGCGGCGAAACTCTGCAACAGGCGCAACTGGCCACTTACGCCCGGGCCATCGGCCTGGCGTTCCAGGTCCAGGATGACCTGCTGGATATCGAGGGCGACACGAGCGTTATCGGCAAGCCCCAGGGCTCGGACCTGGCCCGCAGTAAACCTACCTACCCGGCGCTGATGGGGGTTGACGGTGCCCGGGACTACCTTGCCACACTGTTGCAACAGTGCCGGCAAAGCCTGGCGACCTTTGGCCCGGAAGCCGATGCTCTGAGAGGTATGGCGCAGTTCGTGGTATCACGACGCTACTGAAACCACTCTCTCCATCACCTATAATGGACGTTTTCGCCCTATGGGCCGCCAGCCGGACCAGGCACCAACGTTCCCGAAATCACCGACACAAGACCCGGACGGATGCAGGACAACGATATTTTCAAGGAAATCCCTTCCCAGCGGCCTCACACGCCGCTATTGGACCGGATCGAGACGCCGGACCAGCTCCGACTGCTGTCGGAAGAAGATCTGCCGGCGCTGGCCCGGGAACTGCGCGCGTTCCTGCTATGGACCGTGGGTCAGAGCGGTGGGCACTTCGGCGCCGGCCTGGGCGTGCTGGAACTGACCGTTGCCCTGCACTACGTGTTCAACACGCCGGAAGACCGCCTGGTCTGGGATGTGGGCCACCAGGCCTACCCCCACAAGATCCTCACCGGACGCCGGGGACGGATGGGCAGCATCCGCCAGAAAGACGGGCTCGCCGGATTCCCCAAGCGCTCGGAAAGTGAATACGACACCTTCGGGGTGGGTCATTCAAGCACGTCTATCAGCGCCGCCCTGGGCATGGCCCTGGCAGCCAGGCTCCAGCAGACCGGCCGCCACAGCATTGCCGTTATCGGGGATGGCGCCATGACCGCTGGCATGGCTTTCGAAGCACTGAATCATGCCGGCCACCTGGAAGCCGACATGCTGGTGATCCTGAACGACAATGACATGTCCATTTCCAGAAATGTTGGAGGCCTGTCGAACTACTTTTCCCGCCTGCTGTCCAGCCGCACCTATAACCAGGTGCGGGACAGTGGCAAGAAGGTACTGCAGGCCGCGCCTCCTCTGATGGCCCTGGCCCGCAAGACCGAAGAACATTTCAAGGGCATGATTGCCCCGGGCACCCTGTTTGAAGAACTGGGTTTCAACTATATCGGCCCTATCGACGGCCATGACCTGCCGCTTCTTGTGGATACCCTGGAAAACATTCGTGAGCTGAGCGGCCCCCAGTTCCTTCATGTGGTGACCCACAAGGGCAAGGGCTTTGCTCCGGCGGAAAAAGACCCCATTGGCTACCACGCGATCAACAAGATCGAGCCATTGCCACCGAACAGACCGGAACCGGTAAAGCCCAAACCCAAGTTACCCAAGTACGCCAATGTGTTCGGGCAGTGGTTATGTGACGCCGCAGAGCAGGATGACCGCATTGTCGGTATCACGCCGGCCATGTGCGAAGGCTCGGATCTGCTGGCTTTTTCACAGCGCTTTCCTGACCGGTACCACGATGTGGCGATCGCCGAGCAGCATTCGGTAACGCTGGCGGCTGGCCTGGCCTGCGACGGCGCCAAACCAGTGGTGGCCATTTATTCCACATTCCTGCAGCGTGCCTACGACCAGCTGATTCACGATGTGGCGATCCAGAATCTGGATGTACTTTTCGCTATTGATCGCGCCGGCCTTGTGGGAGCCGATGGCCCAACCCATGCCGGTGCTTTCGATATCAGCTTTCTGCGCTGCGTGCCCAATATGGTGGTGATGACACCATCGGATGAGAACGAAACCCGGCGGTTGCTGCAGACCGGGCTGATGCATGAGGGGCCGGCCGCCGTTCGTTATCCCCGGGGCACGGGCCCCGGAGCCGTTATCCAGCAGGAGCTGGACGTTCTGCCGATCGGCAGGGGCCGAATTGTTCGTGAGGGTGAATCCGTAGCCATCCTTAATTTTGGCACCCGGCTATCAGCCGCCCTGGAGGCGGCGGAAAACCTTAATGCAACCGTTGCCGACATGCGCTTCGTCAAACCGCTGGATGAAGACCTGGTGGCGGAGCTGGTGGCCGCACACGATCTCGTGGTGACCCTTGAGGAAAATGCCATCGCCGGGGGCGCAGGCAGTGCGGTAACGGAATTCCTTAACCGGGAGGGGGTCGCCAGGGCGGTGCTCCAGCTAGGCCTGCCAGACCGTTACATTGACCACGGCAGCCATGATGAGCAACTGAGCGAGGTGGGGCTGGATGCTGCTGGCATTGAGTCTGCTATTCGCAAGCGGTGGCGCTCAGGTAAGCCGGAACTGAAGGCTGCACCATAAGACTGCGAGAGATGGGGCTGGTGCCGGGATAAGGAGGAGCTTTCTCCGCTGCAATTCACGGTCCTTCCCTGGACCGACCTTGCACCGCGACATCCATGTCGCTGCTCCGAAAGCTCCCCCTTACCCCGGCACCGTCAGACTTGTGGAGTCATCCGCTTTTGGTCCCAGCCTTCCTGTATGCAAATAACTACTGCGGATCATCGTCCTGATGAGTTTCCAGCCAGTGTCCCAGCTTGCTCTGCTTCGTGTTGAGGTAGTGTTCGTTGTGGGGATTACGCCCCACATGCAGCGGTACGCGCTCAACCACATCAATGCCCAGGGCACGCAGTGAATCCACCTTGCGGGGATTGTTGGTCATCAGTCTGAGGCTGCGAATGCCCAGATGGCCGAGCATATCCTTGCACATGGTGTAATCCCGCAGATCAGCCGCAAAACCGAGGCGCTCGTTGGCTTCTACCGTGTCCGCCCCCTCGTCCTGCAATTTATAGGCACGGATCTTGTTAAGCAGACCGATACCACGGCCTTCCTGGCGCAGGTACATGAGGATGCCACGGCCTTCTTTGGCGATGCTGCGCAGGGCTTCTTCCAGCTGGTAACCGCAATCACAGCGCATGCTGTAAAGGGCGTCGCCGGTCAGGCATTCGGAATGGGTGCGGGCCAGCATGGGCTCGGCGCTGTCCAGATCTCCCAGCGTCAGGGCAACGTGTTCCTTGCCGGTGTCCGGCTCTTCGAAACCGTGCATCTGGAAGACGCCGAACGGCGTGGGCAGACGACAGGTCTGGACGTAACGAACGACCACAGTGTTTCCTCGTAGATCCTGGTGCAATGAGCGGGGCATTCTAGCAGATGGCGGCCAGCCGGCGTAGTTCAAGATAACTCCTTTGGGCCAGGCTCTGGCCGCTTTACCGTAAGGACACTTGCTTCTACGCCCGGGCGGGCCGATCGGATGCGCCCTTAAGCCTGATCTCCGGCCTGCGAGGCCTGCCAATGACCGCTGCGGCCGCCCTTTTTTTCCAGCAGTCGTACAGCGGTGATCTCCATGCCCCGGTCCACAGCCTTGCACATATCGTAAAGCGTCAATGCCGCGACACTGACGGCGGTCAGGGCCTCCATTTCCACCCCGGTCTGGCCAGCCAGTTTACAGCTGGCTTCAATATGCACTGATGATGGATCTCTCTCCGGCGTCAATGCCACTTTTACCGATGACAGGTTCAGGGCGTGGCACAGGGGAATCAGGTCATGGGTCTTCTTAGCGGCCATGATGCCGGCCACCCGCGCTACCGCCAGTACGTCCCCCTTCGGATGCTCTCCATCCACGATCATGGCAAGGGTTTTCGGGTCCATGAGGATACGCCCCTCCGCTACGGCTTCGCGCTGGGTCACGTCCTTGCTGGCCACGTCCACCATGCGGGCCGCGCCCTGATCGTCGAGATGTGTCAGTTTACTCATGTCGCCTCCGTTGATTGGGTGGACCACCACCAGGAAATGCCAGCGATACCCTGACCGCCGCTTTTAATAGCCCGGTCGAGCAGTTCCGGAGCGGTACCGCCCAAAGCGTAGACAGGCAGTACCGCATGATTTGCCAGCTCGGCAAACCGCTCCCAGCCCATACCCTCGGCATCCGGGTGAGAGCGGGTTGGCAGTACCGGCCCCAGGGTCGCGTAGTCCGCGCCTATGGCTGCGGCGTGGGCAAGTTCGTCCCTGTTATGGCAGGAAACACCAAACCAGTGACCCTCCGGCACCGGTCGTCCGGAAAGGACCGCGGCCCGGCGCCAGGAAAGGTGGACACCTGCCACCGGAAACTCGCCCACAAGCTCGGGGCGGTCGTGTACCAGCAGTTCCACTGCCGGCAGTCGTTGCAAACAGCGTTCGACCACCTCAGTGTACGCCTCCAGGGACAGTGACGGCAGCCGCAGCATGACCAGTGAAGGGCCCTGACGCTCGACACCAAGAACACAGCGGTCTATCGCCTCACCATAACCGGCAACATCGCCGGTTATGGCAAGCTGCCGTGGCAGACGGATGGCACTGATAATAGGCCGGTTGGCAGCGGGAAAATCGCTGGCGCGCAGTTCGTCCGGCGTCAACCAGAACACCGGCTGCCCCTCGACACCATGAGGGTCTCCCGCTGACTCCAGGGCCTGCCAGACGTCCAGAAACACCTCCTTGTCGCCATAATCATGGCGGATGCCGATAAGGGGCTGCAGATGTTCCGGCATCACGGTCACGGCGGTTTCCTCCAGCAGCTCCCGGGCCAGCGCCTGCTGGACACTCTCGTCGGGCTCCACCTTGCCACCGGGGAATTCCAGTAGCCCGCCCTGATGCGAGCGCTCCGGTCGTCGGGCAATCAGCAGACGACCGCCCCGCCAGATCACGCCCACTGCGACATGGACGATGTCTTTGCCGCCATCCGCCATCAGGTGCGGTACTCCGCATTGATGGTGACATAGTCATGGGAAAAGTCGCAGGTCCAGACCGTTTCCTCGATACGCCCCCGCTTGAGATCAATGCGGATGGTGATTTCGTCCTGGTCCATCACCGCCTGGCCGCGCTGTTCCGTGTAGTCGTCGGCACGGCCACCATCCCGCACCAGACAGACGTCCCCAAGGTAAATCTCCACGGCCTCCAGATCGAGACCTTCAACACCGGCACGCCCGACCGCAGCCAGGATCCGACCCCAGTTCGGATCCGAGGCAAACAGGGCGGTTTTCACCAGTGGCGAGTGGGCTACCGTGTAGGCGACATCAAGAGCCTCCCGCTGACCGGCTGCGCCCGCAACGTTAATGCTGACAAACTTGGTGGCACCTTCCCCATCCCTGACGATGGCGTGAGCCAGCTCCAGGTAGACCCCTTCCAGGGCGTCCCGCAGAACCTCGTAGTGATCGCTCTCCACGGTGGCCACCCCGGCTCCCGACTGCCCTGTAGCAATCAGCATGCACGCGTCGTTGGTGGAGGTGTCGCCGTCGATGGTAATCCGGTTGAAGGATTTCTCGCCCAGCTCACGGCTCAGCCTCTGCAGTACTGCTGGTGAAATGGACGCATCCGTCGCAATAAACCCGAGCATGGTGGCCATATTCGGGCGGATCATTCCCGCACCCTTGCTGATGCCCGAGATCGTCACCACCTTGCCGTCAATCTCCAGCCGGCGGGTGGCTCCCTTGGGGCGGGTGTCAGTGGTCATGATGCCCGCAGCGGCCTCTGCCCAGTGGTCCCCGGACAGGTCAGCGAGCGCCGCCGGTAATGCGGCGACGATCTTGTCCACCGGCAGGGGTTCGCCAATCACGCCGGTGGAGAATGGCAGTATCGAGTGGCCACGCACTCCCGCCTCTTTTGCAAGGGCCTCGCAACAGGCATTGGCATCACTCAGCCCACGGGCGCCGGTGCCGGCATTGGCGTTGCCTGTGTTGATCAGCAGGTATCGGGGCTCGCCCTCGGCCAGGTGCTCGCGAGTCACATGGACAGGCGCGGCACAGAACTGGTTCGTGGTGAAAATGCCGGCCACACGGCTACCTTTCTCCAGCTCCATGACGACCACATCGTTTCGACCGGGCTTCTTGATACCAGCACTGGCGATACCCAACCGGACGCCGGCGACGGGATAAAACTGCTCGGGTAATGTTGCGGGACCTACCGCCATAACCTCCTCCTGTACGACCGGGCGCAGCCGGTCACCTCAACTTGTCTTTCAGGATAAAAAAACCCGCAGCCCCGATGATCCCGAGGTGCGGGTGTCTGCTTGTCAATCCAGTTGCCGCGTCAGGTAATCTTGCCGCAGCACTGCTTGTACTTCTTGCCGGACCCGCACGGACAGGGCTCATTTCGGCCCACTTTCCGGTCCTGGCGGACGTAGGTTTCGGGGGTGGCACTGCCGCCCTTCTCGCCTTCGCCCTGCCCCTGTCCACCCTGATCAGCCTGGGTGGCACTGGTCTGGTCATGGCGCAGGCGGGCAGCGGCCAGTTCCTTCTCCAGCTGTTCCCGGCGCTGGCGCTCCAGCTCTTCCATCTCCTCGCGGGTCTGGACCTTGACGTGACAAAGTACCCGGGTGATGTCCCGCTTCATGCTGTCCAGCATGGCCTCGAACAGATTGAAGGCCTCACGCTTGTATTCCTGCTTCGGGTTTTTCTGGGCATAGCCCCGCAGATGAATACCACGACGCAGATGGTCCATATTGGAAAGATGCTCTTTCCACAGGGTATCGAGCACCTGCAGGAACACCTGCTTCTCGAACTTGCGCATGGACTCGGAGCCAACCACCTCTTCCTTGGTCCGGTAGGCGGCAACCACCTCTTCCAGGATCCGCTCGCGCAGCTTTTCCTCGTGGAGTTTCTTGTCCTCGTCCAGCCACTGCTGGATGGGCAGATCGACGTCCATCTCGGATGACAGCTGAGCCTCCAGGCCCGCCACGTCCCACTGTTCCGGCATGCTCTGGGGCGGGATAAACTCGCTGACGGTTTCCTCAACCACGTCCGCGCGGATACCGTCGATGACTTCCGAGATATCCTCTGAGGCCATGACCTCGTTCCGCTGCTCGTAGATAACGGTACGCTGGTCGTTGGCCACGTCGTCGTATTCCAGCAGCGTCTTGCGCATGTCGAAGTTGCGGCCTTCCACCTTGCGCTGGGACTTCTCGATGGCGTTGGTCACCATCCTGTGCTCGATGGCCTCGCCCTTCTTCATGCCCATGGCCTGCATCAGCTTCTTCACCCG
Organism: Marinobacter lacisalsi; assembly: GCF_042651045.1. Lineage (NCBI taxonomy): Bacteria > Pseudomonadati > Pseudomonadota > Gammaproteobacteria > Pseudomonadales > Marinobacteraceae > Marinobacter > Marinobacter lacisalsi. The sequence continues at coordinate 37,527 of NZ_JBHSDI010000013.1, read as the reverse complement.
GTCCGGGGCAAAGATGCGCATCAGGTTGTCTTCCAGCGACAGGAAGAAGCGGGATGACCCGGGGTCCCCCTGACGACCGGCACGGCCGCGAAGCTGGTTGTCGATGCGGCGGGATTCGTGCCGCTCGGTACCGATGATGTGCAAGCCGCCAGCGGCAAGCACCTGCTGGTGACGCTCTTCCCACTCGGTCCTGATCTGGTCGATCTGTTCCTGGGTCGGGTTTTCCAGGGACGCCACATCGGTCTCCCAGTTACCGCCCAGCATGATATCGGTACCGCGACCGGCCATGTTGGTGGCAATGGTAACCGCACCCGGTCGACCCGCCTGGGCAATAACCTGGGCCTCACTCTCGTGGTGCTTGGCGTTGAGGATCTTGTGTTCGATCCGGGCATTCTTCAGCAATGAAGACAGCACTTCCGACGCCTCCACCGAGGCGGTACCCACCAGCACCGGCCGGTTTTCTGCGGTCACATCCTTGATCTCGTCAATAATGGCGTGGAACTTCTCTTCCTGGGTGAGATAGATCAGGTCATTATAGTCGGTGCGCTGGATCGGTTTGTTGGGCGGAATCACCACCACATCCAGGCCATAGATCTGACGGAACTCGAACGCTTCAGTATCCGCCGTACCGGTCATGCCAGCCAACTTGTCGTACATGCGGAAGTAGTTCTGGAAAGTGGTGGATGCCAGCGTCTGGCTTTCCGCCTTTATCTCAACGCCTTCCTTCGCCTCGATGGCCTGGTGCAGACCCTCGCTCCAGCGACGACCGGGCATGGTACGGCCAGTGTGCTCGTCCACGATGACTACCTGGCCGTTCTGGACCAGGTAATCCACCTCTCGGTGGAACAGGTGGTGTGCACGCAGGCCGGAATGGACGTGATGCAACAGGGCCAGGTTGGCAGCGGAGTAGAGATTCTCGCCTTCCTTGAGCAACCCCCGGTCCAGCAACAGCTCTTCAACCTTCTCGTGGCCGGCCTCGGTCAGCTCCACCTGACGGGACTTCTCGTCAATGGTGAAGTCGCCAGTCGGCTCACCTTCCTCGGGCACTTCCCCCTTCTCCAGGGACGGTATCAGGGTATTGATTTCCTGGTACATCTTCGAGCTGTCTTCAGCAGCACCGGAGATGATCAGTGGCGTGCGGGCCTCGTCGATGAGGATGGAATCCACTTCGTCCACGATGGCAAAATTCAGTGGCCGCTGCACCTTGTCCTGGGTGCTGAACGCCATGTTGTCCCGCAGGTAGTCAAAGCCGAATTCGTTGTTGGTGCCGTAGGTGATGTCCGCCTGATAGGCTTCCCGTTTCTCTTCCGGCGGCTGACCGGAAACCACCACGCCCACGGACATGCCCAGGAAGCGGTAAAGCTTGCCCATCCACTCGGCATCACGCCGGGCCAGATAATCGTTAACGGTCACCACATGCACACCACGACCGGCCAGGGCATTCAGATACACAGCTGCCGTGGCAACCAGCGTCTTGCCCTCACCTGTTTTCATTTCTGCAATGTGGCCTTCATGCAGGGTCATGGCGCCGATCAGCTGCACATCAAAGTGCCGCATGCCCATGATCCGTCGGCTGGCCTCGCGCACGGTGGCAAATGCTTCGGGAAGCAGCTGGTCCAGAGTCTCACCCTTCTCCAGGCGGTCCCGGAATTCCACGGTCCTTGCCTGCAACTGCTCGTCTGACAACCCCTCAAGGGACCCCTCGAGTGCATTGATGCGCGACACCGCCTTGCGCATCCGTTTGACCTCGCGGGCGTTTTTACTGCCGAACATCTTCGTTGCAAGCTTCGTGAACATAGACCACTGCTTCTTTGGTTAAACGGAGGAAGCCGGCATTCTAACCTTATTTTGCGAGAGGACAAAAGGCGGATGGGTTCAGCGGGGGCGGGAAACACCCCGGAAACCGGGGCTGGGTCACACAGCTGAGACTGAAAGGAAAGCTGCCGACTGGTGACAGGGGCCTTTGTGTGCGGTTACATCGAACCGTTGTGGCCGCGACAGGCTCCCGGAATCGCTCCGGGAGCCTGCCGGTGGGCTCAGCGTGAGGCGCGCTGGATATAGGTGACCGGATTACGGGCCTTTCCATTCTGCACGACTTCAAAATGAACGTGCGGGCCAGTGGAACGCCCCGTGGAGCCCATGGTGGCAATGGCCTCACCTTTCTGTACCAGCTGTCCGGTTTCCACCTCCAGCGTCTTGGCGTGGGCATAACGGGTCACCAGACCGTCACCGTGGTCGATCTCCACCAGATTGCCATAACCATGACGCTCACCGGCGAAAGTGACCACGCCGGCGGCTACGGAAATAATATCGCTGCCGTCCTTGCCGGCCAGATCAACGCCATTGTGCCAGGTACGCTTACCGTTGAAGGGGTCGGAGCGATAGCCAAACGGTGACGACAACCACCCCCAGGTAATCGGGCGACCGGCCACAAAACGCTCATCCTCCAGGCGACGGTTGGAAATCAGTGTATCGAGCAGACGCAACTGCTGCTCCCGGTCGCTTATGCGCTGATCAAGCTGGTTGATCATCTGGGTCAGCTGGGGCGCACTGAAAGACTCGGCCTCTACGGATTCTTCGGGACCACCGACGGCGGGCGCTTCAGCGAAATTGAACTCGTCAGCGGCGACGGCACCGCTCTCAACGAAGCGCTGCCCCAGGGCATCCAGCCGCAACAGCCGGCCCTGCATTTCGCCAAGGCGCAAAGTCATCGCGTCCACCTGCTCCCGGGCGTCACGCTCAAGCGAAGCCAGCTGTTGCTCCTGCTCCTGGAGCGTTTCATGCCACTGCGCAAGGAGATAGGGAGGCACAACCGGTCGGTCCGCAACCCGCGCCATCGCAGCCTGATAACCGGCCCAGGCACATAGGGCCACGACCGTCAGCGCCAGCAACGTGACCGCGACAAGGCCGGGAAAGTGCAACGTAAAGACTTTCGAACGACCGTGATTCTGTCCTACAAGGATAATGTTCATTGTCTGCAACCAATTACGCGTTATGAACAGTCCCTGTTCCGACGACCAATTCCCTGTCTGTGACGAGTTAAGGGGCGATCAAACCAGCCCGATTGGGCGGCGCCCGGAAATATGGCATGATAATAAACCGTACCTGACCATTAAAAGGAGACTGATGTCTTCCTTTTCGCTGACGGGCTGTTACGCTTTGTTAACAGCCTGGGGCGTGGTGGCTACGGAAAACGCGGGCATCACAAGCACCCCCATGAGCACCTTCCTGCACCCAAGCGCTGTTTGATTTTTGCACAAAAATGACATATTCCATAGCGCAGGATACACTTCGACACTACACGTCACGTATAGACTGGCCAGGAAGCGGTCCAAGTCTATACAAATTACGATGTTTACGTCGAATCAGATTGTCATCATGAAGACCAGACCATCACTGAATCTTTCTCCGGAGAACCGTGACCAGTCCCGCCAACTGCGGGATCTCGTGGCCAGGGCGACCGTGCACCAACAGGCCGAGCAACGGGTTCTGCAATCCGTCCCGGACAATCTGAGAGAAGGCGTTCGCCTTGTCAGCTACAGGGATGGGGAACTGGTCCTTCAAACCGACAACGCAGCACGGGCCAGCCAGCTGCGCTTCCGGCAACGGGAGATCATGTCTGACCTGCGCCAGGAGGAAGCGTTCGAGTTCGTCTGGAAACTGAAGGTAAACGTACGCCCCGGGCGTTACTCGCTGAAAAAGCCACCGGCACCGATGACCCTCAGTAAAGAAAATGCCCGGCTCCTCGAAGAGGAGGCCGGGCACACGAAGGATAAAGCTCTACGCGAGGTTCTCGAAAAACTCGCCAGTCACGCAAATGACCGTTCCGGTTAAGGCATCCTGCCTCAGGCCGGCGCAGCCAGAACGGGCTTCATGTAGGAGATGGGCGCGGTCGCCTCGTCATCGAAGGTAACCACTTCCCACGCATCCTCTTCCGCCCGTAATTTGCGCAGCAGCTTGTTGTTCAGGTCGTGACCGGACTTCACACCGCGGAACTCGCCAATCAGGCTGTTGCCCAGCAGGTAAAGGTCTCCGATCGCGTCCAGAACCTTGTGCTTAACAAACTCATCGTCGTACCGGAGACCATCCTCATTGAGGATCTTGTAGTCATCCACCACGATGGCGTTATCAACACTTCCACCCAGTGCCAGGTTCATGGCGCGCAACTTCTCGATGTCACGCATGAAGCCAAAGGTACGGGCACGGCTGACTTCCTTCACAAACGAGGTGCTGGAGAAATCCACCGTTGCGGTCTGGGCACGGCCCTTGAACACCGGGTGATCAAAGTCGATTCCGAAGCTCACCTTGAAGCCTTCGAAGGGCAGGAAAGTGGCTTTCTTGTCGCCCTCTTCCAGCGTGACTTCGCGCTTGATCCGGATAAAGCGTTTGGCCGCGTCCTGCTCCGCGATACCTGCTGATTGCAGCAGAAACACGAACGGACCGGCACTGCCATCCATAATCGGCACTTCAGCAGCACTGAGTTCCACGAAACAGTTGTCGATACCCAGGCCAGCCATGGCCGAAAGCAGATGCTCTACGGTAGCAACCCGGACGCCTTCCTTGACCAGTGTCGTCGACAGCATGGTTTCGCCCACGTTTTCCGCACAGGCACGAATCTCGACCGCCGGGTCAAGGTCTGTACGGCGAAAAACAATCCCCGTTTCTACCGGAGCGGGCCGCAGGGTCAGGTAAACCTTTTCCCCGGAGTGAAGGCCAACGCCAGTAGCACGAATGGTGTTTTTGAGCGTCCGTTGTCTGATCATCGGTACATATTCCCGTCACAAAGGAACGATATCATCAAGCAAAAAGATGCGTGGATGATAACAGATAACGAGACTGAATACCATTTAACCAGCGATACAGTAGCACCATCGCTTCAAGTCCCGTTGTTCGTGGATTTCGGGTCACAGGGCGGGCCCATGGCCCGCACCCTGTCAACCGCAGATCCGCCGATATTATCAGTCAGCTTGACGGCGCAGGAATGCGGGAATATCGAGATAGTCCACGTCCTGCTCATCTGAATCACGACTCTGATCCACTGCCACATTGCCCTGGGATACGGCGCGACGACGCAATACCGCCGGGCGGTCAAGCTGGTTGTAATCCGTGGTACCGTCAAGGGTACGGGTATTATCCACCACCTTGGTGGGCTTTTCCCGGTCTCCGCCCAGCCCGGTAGCAACCACAGTTACCTTGAGCTCGTCGGTCATATCCGGATCAATCACCGTACCTACAACAACCGTAGCAGAGTCCGAGGCGAACTCGCGGACAATGTCACCAACCTCGGAGAATTCGCCCAGGTTGAGATCCATACCGGCGGTGATATTGACCAGGATACCCTTCGCACCCTGCAGGTTGATATCTTCCAGCAGCGGGCTGCGAATGGCCGCTTCGGCCGCTTCACGGGCACGGTTTTCGCCAGTCGCGCGGGCGGTACCCATCATGGCCATGCCCATCTCGGACATCACCGTCTTCACGTCGGCAAAGTCGACGTTGATCATGCCGTTGCGGGTAATCAGGTCAGCGATGCCCTGAACCGCACCCAGCAGTACATCGTTGGCGGATGCAAAGGCATCCAGCAGGCTGGTCTTCTTGCCCATCACCGCCAGCAGTTTTTCGTTGGGAATGGTGATCAGCGAGTCAACGCTCTCTTCCAGCTCCTTCAGGCCGGCCTCGGCGACGCTCATACGCTTGCCGCCTTCAAACTGGAACGGCTTGGTCACCACCGCCACGGTCAGGATACCCATCTCCCGGGCTACTTCCGCCACGATCGGGGCGGCACCGGTACCGGTACCGCCACCCATGCCGGCGGTAATGAAGACCATGTCGGCACCCTTGATCGCATCAGCGACGCGATCCCGGTCTTCCATCGCCGCCTGGCGACCGATTTCCGGGTTGGCCCCGGCACCCAGGCCCTTGGTGATGTTGCCACCAAGCTGGATGATCTGTTTTGCGTCCAGGTCGTGAAGCGCCTGGGCGTCCGTATTGGCGCAGACGAAATCAACGCCTTCCACATCACTGTTGAGCATGTGCCGGACGGCATTACCGCCGCCACCGCCAACACCGATAACCTTGATCACAGCGTTTTGCTGGACATTATCGACTAATTCAAACATTTCCCTTCTCCTTCGTGCTGTGTTCAGCCACTTCCGGGCTGATTGTTCTTTTCGAGATACCTTCGTGTGATGCGCCAGCTTCAGAAATGCCCGGTAAACCAGGCTTTCATGCGTTCCAGCAGGGAGGGCGCATCCTCTCCCTTGAGAACGGGCCCCTGACCCAGATCCATCTGGCGGAAGCCATGGATCAACAAGCCCACGCCAGTGGCGTAAATCGGGTTGTTGACCACCTCCGTCATGCCGGAGACAGCCTGCGGAGACGCAAGCCGTACCGGCATGTGGAAGATCTCTTCGGCCAGTTCCACCACTCCTTCCATGGTGGAGGAACCGCCGGTCACAACGATGCCTGCGGGGATCATCTCCTCGAACCCGCTACGGCGCAGTTCGGACTGCACCAGGGTGAACAGCTCCTCGTAACGGGGCTCCACCACTTCCGCCAGAGCCTGGCGGGACAGGTTGCGGGGAGCCCGGTCACCCACGCTGGGCACCTTGATGGTTTCGTCCGCCCCGGCCAGCTGGGTCAGGGCGCAGGCATACTTGATCTTGATGTCTTCGGCATTCTGTGTGGGCGTACGCAGGGCCATGGCAATGTCGTTGGTGACCTGGTCGCCGGCAATCGGTATCACCGAGGTATGGCGAATGGCTCCGCCGGTAAATACGGCGATATCCGTGGTGCCGCCGCCGATATCCACCAGGCATACCCCCAGTTCCTTCTCATCCTCGGTGAGTACCGAGTGGGCCGAGGCGAGCTGCTCCAGGATGATGTCGTCCACGTCCAGGCCACAGCGGCGCACGCACTTCTCGATGTTCTGGGCGGCATTGACGGCACAGGTGACCAGATGCACCTTGGCTTCCAGGCGCACGCCCGACATCCCCATGGGCTCCTTGATGCCCTCCTGGTTATCGATCACGAACTCCTGGGGCAGGATGTGCAGGATCTTCTGATCCGCCGGAATCGCTACCGCCTGGGCTGCATCGATAACCCGGTCAATATCCGCCTGGGTCACTTCCCGGTCACGGATGGCCACGATGCCATGGGAATTCAGGCTCTTGATGTGACTGCCGGCGATACCCGCATAGACCGAATGAATGCGGCAACCGGCCATCAACTCGGCCTCTTCCACAGCCCGCTGTATGGCTTGCACGGTGGTTTCGATATTGACCACCACACCGCGCTTCAGGCCGCGGGAGGCGTGGGAGCCAATGCCAACCACTTCGATGGTTCCGTCCAGCTTGCGCTTGCCGACAATGGCCACCACCTTGGAGGTGCCAATATCCAGGCCGACAATCATGTTTTCCGTATCAACCGATGACATGCAGTTCACCAATAGCCATTCATGAATTGTTGTCCGACGCCTGAGCCAGCGGTTTCCACCGGACTGCCACACCATTGGTGTAGCGGGCGTCAATTCGTTCCACCTGATCGGCACGGCTGGCCAGTCGCTCACCGTATACCGTCAGGAAGCGTTCAAACCGCTCTTCCACCTGATCACGCCCCAGGGCCACTTCGATGCCGTTGGTCAGAGTCAGCGTCCAGGCGCCCCGCTCCTCCAGGGCAATGCCCGCGAAACCGATACCCCGGGCGTCCAGGGCGTTTGCCATCACCCGCCCCCGGTCAATCACCTCCCGGGACCGTCCCTCAGGACCCCGCAGCCTGGGCAACACACCGGCAACCTCCCGGTTTCGGGGCAGGAAGACCTCGCCGGTGCGGCTGATCAACTGGCGGTCGTTCCAGTAGGCGAGCGGCTTGTGCTCGCGAATCTCAACCACCAGCCTGTCCGGCCACTCCCTTCGCACGGCGGCGCTTTCCACCCAGGGCCGCTGCTCCAGCGATACCTTGATGTCAGCCAGGTCCGTGGTAAAGAAGCTCTTTCCCAGCCACTGGCCCGCGTGGCGCTCCAGGGCGTTACGGCTTTCACCCTTCAGGGGTCCCGCCACTTCAACATGCATGAACTGACGGTCCATGGCCGCCAGCAACTGCCCGGTTCCCCAGGGCACCAGCGCGGTGACAAACAGCACCGCAATCCCAAGCCCGATTTTCCCCCACGGCACACTGCCGAGAATCTGTGCCATGACGGCCAGCAGACCCTGATCAGGCTCGGAGGACGTCGCACCGCGCCGTTTTGGCGGCTCCGACGGCACAAACCGGCCTCTCAGCAGCATCTGCTCAAGCATGGGCGCCCTCTCCGGTTTCCAGGGTATCCAGCAGGATTCTTGTCACCAGCTCAGGCATACCGATGCCGGCGGCCTGCGCTGCCATCGGCACCAGGCTGTGATCCGTCATGCCGGGTACGGTATTCACTTCCAGCAGCCAGAAACGGCCTTCTTCATCTTCCATGATGTCGACCCGGCCCCAGGTGCGGCAGCCCACTACCCGGAAGGCCTCCATCGCCAGGTTCTGGACCAGGGTCTCCTGCCACTCGTCAAGGCCACAGGGCACCCGATAGCGGGTATCGTCCGCCAGGTACTTGGCGTCGTAGTCATAGAAGTCGTGATCGGTACTCAGGCCAATCACCGGCAATGCCTGTTCCCCCAGAATGCTGACCGTGTACTCCGGTCCCTCTATCCACTCTTCCACCAGCACCAGCGGATCGTGAGTTGCCGCATCCCGATAGGCCGCCACCAGTTCGTCCCGGTTGCGGACCTTGCGCACACCAATGCTGGACCCTTCCCGCGATGGCTTCACGCTGAGCGGGAACGTCAGGTCCGCGACAATGGTGCCGACGTCGTCCACGCTGTTCATGGCGCGGAACGCCGGCGTTGGCAGACCACAGCCCGCGAAAACAAACTTGGTCCGCAGCTTGTCCATGGCCAGGGCCGACGCCAGCATCTCGCTGCCGGTATAGGGAATACCTGCCTGGGACAGGATCGCCTGCAGGGTGCCGTCTTCGCCACCCCGGCCGTGAAGTGCGATGAACACCCGGTCGAACCCCGGGTTTTCGACGGTTTTCAGCAGACAGCCGGTTACGTCGATGGAAAATGCATCCACACCCGCGTCCTGCAGGGCTCGGGTTACCGCGTCACCACTCTTGAGCGAGACCTCACGCTCAGCGGAATCCCCGCCCATAAGCACGGCCACACGCCCCAGCCGCTCGCGGGTTTCTGCGCTGACCTGATAGTTACGATTCCGGGACTCAGCCACGTCCAATCACTCCATTTGCTGCCAGCTTTGCTGCCACGCCGCCGATGTCACCGGCACCCTGGGTCATCAGCAGATCCCCCTCCTGCAGGATATTCCCGAGCAGGCTTTCAAGGTCACTGGCGTCTTCTACGAATACCGGGTCCACCTGCCCACGCTGACGGATGCTACGGCACAGTGATCGACTGTCCGCACCCGGGATCGGCGCCTCTCCGGCGGCGTATACATCCATCATCAGCAGGGTGTCCACTTCCGACAGCACCCGCACGAAATCCTCATACAGGTCCCGGGTACGGGAAAAGCGATGCGGCTGGTACAGCATGACCAGGCGCCGTCCCGGCCAGGCATCGCGGGCCGCCCTGATCACTGCCTCAACCTCCGTCGGGTGGTGACCATAATCATCGACCAGGGTCACGCTGCCCTTGCCAACGGGATAGTCGCCATAGACCTGAAAACGACGACCGACCCCGGCAAACCCCGCCAGGCCACGGCAAATCGCATCATCATCCACGCCTTCATCAGTCGCCACGGCGATAGCAGCCAGGGCATTCAGCACGTTGTGGCGGCCCGGCATGCGCAGCTCCACCTGCAGGTCACTGCGCCCCGCCGGGCGTTTCACCAGGAATCGGGTAGTCAGGCCATCGGACTGGATGTCTGTGGCTCGGTAGTCGGCATCTTCCCGCTCGATGCCGTAGGTAATGATGGCCCGGGAGATCCTCGGCAGGATCTCGTCCACATAGTCATCGTCCAGGCACATGACCGCCACGCCATAGAAGGGCAGATTGTGAAGGAACTCCACAAACGTTTTCTTCAGCTGCGCCACATCACCCCCATAGGTGTCCATGTGGTCCGCCTCGATGTTGGTCACCACGGAAACCACCGGCGTCAGATGCAGGAAAGAGGCATCACTTTCGTCGGCTTCGGCAACCAGGTACCGGCTATCGCCCAACTGGGCATTGGTGCCGGCGCTGTTGAGCTTGCCACCAATCACAAAGGTGGGATCAAGCCCGGCTTCACCCAGTACCGAGGCGATCAGGCTGGTGGTGGTGGTCTTGCCATGGGTGCCGGCGACAGCGATACCATGACGATAGCGCATGATCTCTGCCAGCATCTCGGCCCGGGGCACGATGGGCACCCGACGGCGACGGGCTGACGCCACCTCCGGGTTATCGGACTTGACCGCCGTGGAAACCACCACGACATCGGCGGCATCGCTGTTGCTGTCCCGGTGGCCAATATGGATGGTTACCCCCAGGCCCCTCAGACGATCAGTCACCGGACTTTCCTTCAGGTCGGAGCCAGACACTTCATAGCCCTGATTCCTCAGTACCTCGGCGATGCCGCACATACCGGCGCCACCAATGCCCACAAAATGTATATTGCGGATACGGCGCATTTCCGGCACCTGATAGACCAGCGGCGGATTGGTTACCTCAGACATGGGCAGCCTCCAGACAGTAATTCACGACTCTCTCCGTTGCATCGGGGCGCGCCAGCGTTCGGGCTGCACGTGCCATGTCAATTATGTGTTCCCGGTCCCCCAGCAGGTCCGCGAGCGTGTCAGCCAGCAGCTCATCAGTCAGCTTGTGCTGCGGCATCAGCAGGGCCGCCCCTGCCTTGACCATATAGTCCGCGTTGCGGGTCTGATGATCGTCAACCGCATGGGGAAACGGCACCAGCAAGGCGCCCACACCGGCCGCACAAAGCTCCGATACAGTGAGCGCCCCGGCCCGGCAAACCACCAGATCGGCCCAGGCATAAGCATCCGCCATGTCCCTGATAAACGGCTCCACCGACGCATCGACACCAGCGTCCCCGTAGGCCGCCAGCGTGGCTTCGTGGTTGCGTTCGCCACACTGGTGGCGGATGTCCGGGCGGATGTCTTCTGGCAGTCGTGCCACTGCCAACGGCATCCTTTCGTTAATGGCCCGGGCGCCCAGACTGCCGCCCACCACCAACACCCTTGCCTTGCCGGTGCGGTCGACCATTCGCTCGTCCGGCGTGGGTATGGCCGCCACATCGGAGCGGACCGGGTTGCCGGTGCAGCGAGTGATAACGCCATTCCCGAAACTGCCGGGGAAGGCCTCCATCACTGTCTTGGCAAAACGTGCCAGAATCCGGTTGGTCATGCCGGCAATGGCATTCTGCTCATGGACCAGCAGCGGACGACGGGTGAGCCAGGCCGCCAGGCCACCCGGTCCGGTCACGAAGCCGCCCATACCGATCACGCAATCCGGCTTTACCTTCATCATCACCCGCAAGGACTGCCAAAGCGCACGGCTCAGCCTGAACGGTGCCAGCAACAGAGCCAGGCGCCCCTTGCCGCGCAAGCCGGAGACGGTGATCACCGACAGCGGAATATCCGTATCGGCAATCAGCCGCTCTTCCATACCACCGGCTGAGCCAAGCCACTGCACGTCGTGCCCCAGTTCCTGGAGCCGGCGTGCGGTCGCCAGGGCCGGAAACACGTGCCCGCCGGTACCACCGGCCATCAACAAAAAGCGACGTTGTGTCATGACGCCCCCCTTGGCCCCGCGGGTCCGGCCTTACCTTCCGCATCGGAAGCCAGTTGCTGCTGACGCTCCAGTTCAATTCGCACCAGTATGCCGATGCTGATGCAGACCACGACCAGGCTGGAGCCCCCATAGCTCATCAGTGGCAGAGTCAGGCCTTTGGTCGGGAGCAAACCGGTGTTTACCGCCATGTTGATCATGGCCTGCAACCCCAGCAGCAGGGTCAGGCCATAGGCGAAACAGGCCGCGAACCCCATGCCCTGTTTCTCTGCCTTGCGGGCGATGGCAAAACCGGACAGCACCAGCACCATGAACAATCCAAGAACGACCATGGAGCCCAGCAACCCGAACTCTTCGGCGGTGATGGCAAAAATAAAGTCCGTGTGTGCTTCCGGGAGATAAAACAGCTTCTGGATCGAGTTGCCCAACCCCACCCCGGTCCACTCACCGCGGCCAAAGGCGATCAGCGACTGGGTCAGCTGGTAGCCGGTATTGAACTGGTCCTGCCAGGGGTCCAGGTAGCTCACGACGCGCTTGAGCCGGTACGGCTGGGTCACGATCAGTACCGCGCCGAGAACCACGCAGACGGCGATCAGCGGCATGAAGCGACTGAGCCGTACACCGCTCAGGAAGATCATGCCGAGAGCCGCAGTCATCAGCACCACCGTGGCGCCAAAATCAGGCTGGGTCACCAGCAGTGCCGAGGCCACGCCGAGCACCAGCACCGGCTTGACGAACCCCCACCAGGTATTGACCAGCTCATCCCGCCGACGCACCACATAGCCCGCCAGGTAGGCAATGAGGCACAGTTTGGCAACCTCGGACACCTGGACGTTGAACAAGCCCAGGGGAATCCAGCGAGTAGAGCCATTGACCGTCTTGCCCAACGGCGTCAGCACCAGCACCAGGGAAGCCATGCCAATAGCCAGCAACAGCCAACCGCTGCGATACCACCAGGACACCGGCACATTGGCAGCGGCCAGGCCCACGGCACACCCCAGGCCGGCAAACAGCAGCTGACGCAGGGCATAGTGATAGCTATTGCCCAGGTTGGCGGCGGCGGTATCCATGGATGCCGACGCAATCATCACCACCCCGAGCATCAGCAGGGCGCTGGCACTGACCACCAGCCAGGGCAATGGCCGGGACCAGAGGCCCCGGAAGGCGGAAGCGGAGCGGACGGTTGCAGCCTGCATCACAAGCCCTCCACTGCCTGACGGAACCGCTCACCGCGGTCCTCGTACCCGGTAAACATGTCAAAACTGGCACAGGCCGGAGAGAGCAACACCCGGTCCCCTTCCCGGGCCAGATCAGTGGCCAGAGCAACGGCCTCTTCCATGGACCCGGCTGTTACCACCGACATATCGCTCCCCAGTGAAGCGCGGATTCGATCAGCATCCCGACCGATCAGTACAACCGCCCGGCAGTGCTCAGAGACCGGTCTCGCCAACGGCCCAAAGTCTGCGTCCTTGCCCTCACCACCGGCGATCAGCACGATGCGGTCGCAGGCCGGCGCCAGGCTGTCCAGCGCCGCGACCGACGCACCGACATTGGTCCCCTTGGAATCATTGATGTACTCAACACCATGGACCCGGCGTATCGATTCACAACGATGTGGCAGGCCGCGAAAGTCACAGACTGCCCCTGCCATGGTGTCCAGGGGCCAACCGGCTGCCTGACCGATGGCCAGCGCCGCCATGACATTGCTGACGTTGTGCAGCCCCACCAGCTTCAGGTCACCGGTGTTGAGCAGGTTATCCAGCCCCCAGGTAATCCAGAGACCGTGCTCGTCCTCGCGGGTACTGAAGGTTTCCGGATTCACCCGGTGGAAGCCGTAACAGGTGAACCGGAGGGTATCCCTCGCCATGGGCGTACTCAGGGCATCGTCCAGATTGACCACGGCATTGCGGGCACCCCGGAAGATCCGCTGCTTGGCCTGGTAGTACTCCATTTTTGACGGGTACCGGTCCATATGGTCATCACTGATATTGAGGACGGTAGCCACCTCGGCGTTCAGCTCGTGGGTGGTCTCCAACTGAAAACTGGACAGCTCAAGCACGTAGACATCCGGCTTCAGCCCCAACAGCTCCAGCGCCGGCGTTCCGATATTGCCGCCGATAGCCGCGTTGACACCGCAGGCCTCCGCCAGTTTCCCCACCAGGGTTGTGACCGTGGTCTTGCCGTTGGAACCGGTGATGGCGATGATCGGCGCTTCCGCAGCCTCTGCGAACAGGTCGATATCGCCACGAATCCGGGCGCCCTGTTCCGCTGCGGCCGCGATGGCCGGTTCGGCAATGGCAATGCCCGGGCTGACCACCAGCTCGTTGAAGGTACAGAACCAGTCAGCATCAAAGTCGCCGGTACGCAGCTCCACATCCGGGTAGTCCTGTTGCAGCGCATCCAGCCCCGGTGGCCGGGCACGGCTATCCGCCACCGACACCTCTCGTCCGAGGGCGGTCAGATAGCGCACGCAGGAGAGCCCGGTCCTGCCCAGGCCAACCACCAATGTGCGACGATCCGATGCGATTACAGCCATGCTCGTATCCGTTCCTAACGCAATTTCAGACTTGAAAGCCCGATCAGTACCAGAATCACCGTGATCACCCAGAAACGGACAATCACCCGGGGCTCTGGCCAGCCCTTGAGCTCAAAGTGATGGTGCAGCGGCGCCATGCGGAAGATCCGGCGCCCGGTCAGCCGAAAGGACGCCACTTGCAGGATCACCGAAATGGTTTCCATCACGAACACCCCGCCCATGATGAACAGCACAATCTCCTGGCGGACGATAACCGCCACCACACCAAGTGCCGCGCCCAGGGCCAGGGCCCCCACATCGCCCATGAAAACCTGCGCGGGGTAGGTGTTAAACCAGAGGAAGCCAAGCCCTGCCCCAACGAGGGCGCCGCAGAACACAATCAGTTCGCCACTGCCGGGCAGATGGGGGATGAGCAGGTAATCAGCGAATTGTGTGTGCCCGGAAACATAGGCAAAAACCGCCAGCGCACCGGCCACCATCACAGTCGGCATGATGGCCAGACCGTCCAACCCGTCGGTGAGGTTGACCGCATTGCTGCTACCCACAATCACGAAATAGCTCAGCAGGATGAACAGCACCGGCCCCAGGGTCAGAGAGACACTCTTGAAGAAGGGCAGGTACAGCGACGTTTCCTGGGGCAGTGCCGAGCTGTAGAACAGAGCGACTGCCGCAGTGGCGCCGATCACCGACTGCCAAAAGTATTTCCAGCGGGCCGGCAGGCCCCGGGGGTTGCGCTCCACCACCTTGCGGTAATCATCAACCCAGCCAATGGCGCCAAAGCCCAGGGTCACCAGCAGTGTGATCCAGACATAACGGTTGGCCAGGTCCGCCCACAGCAGCGTGCTGACCGCCACAGCCACAAGAATCAGCGCGCCGCCCATGGTGGGTGTGCCGGCCTTGCTCAGGTGGGTCTGCGGGCCGTCATCCCTCACCGCCTGGCCAATCTGGTACTGGCTCAGCTTACGAATCATCGTAGGGCCGATCAGCAGCGAGATCAGCAGCGCGGTCAGAATGCCGAGGATCGCCCGCAGGGTCAGGTACTGGAATACCGTCAGCTCGGTAATGTATGGCGCTAACAGTTCTGTCAACCAGAGCAGCATCAGTTATTCACCTTTTCTTGTAACATCTTGACTACCCGGTCCATGGCAGAACTGCGGGACCCTTTGACCAGTACCGTCATGGGCCCGGTGATATTGGCCAGCAGCCATTCCACGGACTGCTGATGTGTATCGAACCGATGGGCTTCGGCACCAAATCCTGTCACCAGCGACGTGCATCCGTCTGAGGTGCCGACCACCAGAAACTGCTCAATTCCCAGATGACGGGCATGCTCACCCACTTCCCGGTGCAGCTGATCGCCCTCAGCTCCCAGCTCCGCCATGCCACCGAGCACCACGACACGAATGGGTGCTTCCCGGGACAGTACTTCCAGGGCCGCCTTCATGGAGCTGGGGTTGGCGTTGTAACTGTCATCAATAACCGTTACTCGATCATTCAACGGTTTGAGTTCCAGGCGACCGGCTGCAGCCTTGACCGCCTTCAGCCCCGACAGGACAGACACCCAGCCGGCACCTGCGGCTTCTGCCGCCGCCATGGCCAACAGCGCATTGCAGATATTGTGCTCGCCCGGCAGATTCAGGGTCAGAGTGCGCTCGCTACCGTCCGGGGTAATCACCCGGATGCTGTAGACGCCATTGGCCAGCTGGTAACCAACGCAGCGATAATCTGCCTCGTCACCCCGAGCGCTGACGGACATCACGCGGCGATTGCCGGCACGGTGTTTCCAGGTCTCAAAGGCAGGGTCATCCCGGTTCAGCACCACGGTGCCGCCTGCCCGCACACCGTCAATAATCTCTCCCTTGCCCTGGACAATGTTTTCGTAGCTTCCGAAACCTTCCAGGTGGGCCTCACCGGCGTTGGTAATCACAACCACCTCCGGCGCCGCCGCGGCAACGGTATGGGCAATTTCGCCCAGGCCGCTGGCGCCAAGCTCAATGACCGCGAAACGGTGCTTCGGCGCCAGGCGGAACAGGGTCAACGGCGCACCGATATGGTTGTTCAGGTTGCCCAGGGTGGCCAGGGTTTCACCCTCCCTGGAGAGGATGGCTGACAGCATTTCCTTGAATGTCGTCTTGCCGCTGCTGCCGGTCACGGCAACCACCCTCGCGCTGCTCAGATCCCGGTTGTAACGGGCCAGGTCAGCGAGAGCCTGGACCGTGTCCGGCACGACCAGTTGCGGCAGGGCCACGGCCTCGTCTGGAGTGTCGACCACTGCCGCGATGGCGCCGGTCTCTCGTGCGGTTGCCAGGAACTCATGGCCGTCAAAACGCTCGCCCCTCAGGGCAACGAACAGATCGCCCGCCTGCAGTGCTCGAGTGTCGGTGCAGATATCCCGGACCGACCCGGTCGCGGCTGGCGCCAGGGCACCCAGCACCCGGGCGACCTCTGCCAGGGCAAGCGCCCGCATCATGCCGCACCCCCGTTGAGGCCAAGGGCCTCCTGTACATGGGCCAGATCACTGAACGGAGTACGCTTGCCATGACGTTCCTGCCAGGCTTCATGGCCCTTGCCCGCCACCAGCACGACATCCCCGGGCCGGGCTAGGTCGATTGCCGCACGGATGGCGTCTGCCCGGTCATGAATCACCGTGGCGCCTTCGCGGTTTTCAAGACCGGCCAGAATGTCCTGTACGATCGCCTCCGGTGACTCGCTGCGGGGGTTGTCATCGGTGATAATCAGCCGGTCAGCGCCACGTTCGGCCTCACGCCCCATCTCGGGCCGCTTGCCGGTATCCCGGTCACCACCACAGCCAAACACACAGATAAGCTGGCCATGGGTATGCGGACGCAGCGCTGCCAGGGCATTGGCCAGCGCATCCGTGGTGTGGGCGTAATCCACAACCACGCGGATGCCGGACGGACCGGTCACACTCTCAAGACGTCCGGGCGGCGGCGTAATTCCGGGCACAGCCACCCTGACCGCCTCCACAGAAACCCCGAGACTCAACACCGCAGCCATGGCTGCCAGCAGATTGCTGGCATTGAAGCTGCCCATCAAAGACGCCGACACGGAAAAAGCGCCCCACTGGCCGTCGACGTCCGCTTCAAAACCGGTCGGGGAAGGCGAAAAGCCTGTCAGCCACAGTTCCGTCTGGGCTTCGTGGAGGCTATAACGTACCCGATCACAGAGCCCTTCTGTCTGCTCATACAGCTGACGCCCGAACGGGTCATCGAAGTTGATAATCGAAAAGTGCAGCCCTTCCCGGGTGAACAGTGAAGCCTTCGCCTGGCCATAGGCCTCCATGGACCCGTGATAATCCAGGTGGTCCCGGGTCAGATTGGTGAACACCGCTCCGGTCATGTTGACGCCATCAACCCGTCCCTGGTCCAGGGCGTGGGATGATACTTCCATGGCCACCACACGGGCCCCCTTTCGGGCCATATCGAACAGGGCACGGTTTACTTCCACCACGTCCGGAGTGGTATGAGTCGCGGTGGCAAGATTATCGGGCATGCCGTGGCCGAGGGTGCCCAGCACGCCACAGGGGATATCGGCCCCATTGAGCAGTTGCGAGATAAAATGAGTGACAGACGTCTTGCCGTTGGTGCCGGTCACCCCCACCACCCGAAGACGCCGCGACGGATGTTCGTAGAACCTGTCGGCTATCTGACCCAGGTGACTGCGCAGTGATTTGAGGGGGACGACCAGTGCACCCCGATATTCGTAACAGGGTGCCGACTCCGACACGTCCAGGATGATAACGATGGCGCCAGCACGGATAGCATCGTCGACATAATGATCGGCGGTCGTCTGGCTGCCCGGCATGGCGACGAACGCATCCCCCATTCCCACCTGCCGGCTGTCCGTTCGCAAACCGTGTATGGTTACATCAAAAACCGAGGGCACCTCGACAATGCCCTGCAACAGCGTACTCAGCGACGTCATGCACATGACCTTACCCTCGCTCCCCGGGCCTGCCGGGCGTCTGGGTGGCCGCTTCCACAGCGGTCAACTCTGGCCGAACATTCAGCAGCCGCAGGGCATCGCTCATAACCCTGGCGAACACCGGCGCGGCCACCTCACCACCGTAGTAATCTCCACCCTGCGGGGCATCCACCGCCACCACAGTCACAATTCTCGGATTGTCCATAGGTGCCATACCCGCAAAAATGGCTTTGTACTGGCTGTCTTCGTAGCCGTTGGCACCCACCAGATGCACCGTGCCGGTCTTGCCGCCGGCGGTATAGAGCGCCGGATTGGCACGCTTTCCGGTGCCATTCTCGACCACTTCCTGCAGCATTCCGCGAACCTGTGCGGCGACCTTTTCAGACAGCACCCGCTGCCCGACGGCCGGCTGTTGCCGACGATTCAGAGTCACCGGGTAACGGGTACCGCCGTTGGCAACCACCATATAGGCCTGGGCCAGCTGCAGCGCATTCACACTCATGCCGTAGCCATAGGACAAGGTCGCCTCTTCCACGGGGCGCCAGTCACTGCTCATGGGCAGTACACCCACAGCCTCGCCGGGAAAGCCGATACCGGTGGGCTGTCCAAGCCCCAGCTGGAAATAGAAATCCCTGATCACGTCCCCTCCGATATCGTTGGCGATCATGCTGATACCAACGTTGCTTGAGCGGGAGATGATCTCTGTCATGGACAGCTCACCGTAATTGCGATGATCACGGATGGTAAAACGGCCAAAGCGCCGGTAACCCGGCGCAGTGTTGATCATGGAGTCCAGCTGATACTCGCCGGACTCCAGGGCAGCAGCCATGGCCAGTGGTTTCATGGTGGACCCGGGCTCGAAAAGATCCGTCAGTGCCTTGTTTCGCAACCGGTCAGGGCTGAGAGAGGTTCGGTCGTTGGGGTTGTAGGACTGCTGGTTGACCATGGCCAGCACTTCGCCGGTTGAAACATCCAGCATTACCAGGGTTCCGCCCCGTGCGTTGTGGGCCTGCACCACCGCCTTCAGTTCACGATAGGCGAGATACTGCAAACGCAGGTCGAGGCTGAGGGTGAGATCCTTGCCGGGCTTGGCATCCCGGATCAGCGATAGGTCGCGAATCAGGCGCCCGCGATTGTCGCGTAGTACACGCTTGCGCCCGGGTACACCACTGAGCCAGTTATTATAGGACAGCTCAATACCTTCCTGCCCCTGCTCGTCAATATTGGTAAAGCCCACCATGTGAGCTGTCACTTCACCTGCCGGATAGTAGCGCTTGTATTCCATACGGCTATAGAAGCCAGGGATCTCCAGCGCCAGCACCTCACGGGCCAGGGAAGGCTGGATCTTTCGACGCACGTAGATGAATTCTTTGGAGGCATAATCCCGCATGCGCTGGCGCAGCCGGGCGTCGTTGATACCCAGCAGGCTGGCGGCGGTGGTCAGTCTGGGGTCATCCGGATCCACCTCCCCCGGGTTGGCCCACAGGGTTTCCACCGGTGTACTGACGGCCAGGGGCTCACCATAGCGATCAGTGATCATGCCCCGATGGGCATCGATGGGGTCAACGCGAATGGTACGAACGTCGCCCTGCTGTCGCAGGAACGCCTGATCCACAACATGCAGATCAACCAGCCGCCACCCCAGCACGGCGGTCACCATCAGAAAAACGCCCAGCACGCAGCCAAACCGCCAGGCCTTGAGCCCGGCGGCGATTTTCTGCATGACGATGGACGATTCCTGATGCTGCGCCATAATAATGCTATCTTCCCGCTGCAACCGCCTGACCAGTATTGGCATGGGGCACGAGCACAATGTGCTCCTGCCCCGGCACGATCATATTCAGATCTTCCACAGCCTTCCGCTCAATGCGACCGTGGGCGCTCAGCGCGCTCTGCTCCAGCAACAGCTGGCTCCACTGGCGCTGATAGGCGTCCCGCTGACCCTGCAATTCCGACAGAGCGTTGTACAGTTCCCGGTTCTGGTGGGCACTGACAGCCACGCCGATGGCCGACCCGATCAACAGGATCGCAAGCCCCAGAGTGACAACAACCCGCGGCTCCGACAGTGCACGGAAGATTCTCGCGGACAACTTCAGTGCGTCCGACACCCGGGTGCGCACATTACCCCGGGTCAGTGCCGGCGCCTTCGCCGGTTTTTCAATTGTGACGGCACTCATTCGGATGTTACTCCCCTGTCTTCAACGCGGCGCTCCAGAACCCTCATCACGGCACTCCGCGCACGGACATTTTCCTGTACTTCAGGCTCACTGGCCTTCAGGGCCTTGCCTATCAATCGGTATGGCGGCTCCACTTCCTCCGCACGGACCGGCAACCCCCGGGGCAACTGCGGGCCACGGGAGAGATCCCTCATGAACCGCTTGACGATGCGATCCTCCAGGGAATGAAAGCTGATCACCACCAGTCGGCCACCCGGTGCCAGCAGCTGGACGGCCTTTTTCAGCCCGACCTCCAGATCCTCCAGCTCCCGGTTGATGAAGATCCGTACAGCCTGAAAGCTCCGTGTTGCCGGGTGCTTGTGTTTTTCCTTCTTGGGCACGGCCTGACGCACCAGTTCAGCGAACTGGCGAGTAGTGACCAGCGGTTCCTCGACCCGCTTCTGCACCACCGACCGGGCGATCCGTCTCGAGAACCGCTCCTCACCGAAACGAAAGATGACATCCGCAATATCCTGCTCAGCCGCAGTGTTCAACCATTCCGCGGCACTGGGGCCACGGGATGAATCCATCCTCATGTCCAGGGGGCCATCGCTCATGAAGCTGAAGCCGCGCTGTGGATCATCAAGCTGGGGTGACGACACGCCCAGATCCAGCAACACCCCTGTCACCGAGCCCGGCTCCCAGCCCTGAGCGGATGCGGCATCGTCCATCTCGGCGAATGAGCCGTGATAAACGACGAAGCGGCCGTCCTCGGCCGCCAGAGCTTCACCAAAACGGACCGCGTCCGGGTCCTTGTCAATCCCGACCAGCCGGCCGCTACCCTCCAGACGCTGTAATATCAAACGGCTGTGACCGCCACGACCGAAGGTGCCATCGATAAACCGCCCCCGGGGATGAGCAACCAGCAAATCCACTGCCTGGTCCAGCAGCACCGAGCGATGAAGCGACTGCCCAGCCTCCGGGTCGAATGAGTGGTCGGCGGTCATAGCGACAGGGCCTCCATCTCCGGCGGCATCTCGTCGTCATCGTCTGACTCATCCAGCCAGGCGAACCAGCGCTCTTCGCTCCAGAGCTCCAGTTTCTTGCCCTGGCCGATCAACATGAGCTTCTTTTCCAGCCGGGCATAACTGCGCAGCGTGGGCGGAACCAGCACACGACCGGCGGAATCCAGCTCCAGGGGGGTTGCATGCCCCAGAATAAGCCGCTGAAGCCGGCGGGCCTTCTTGTTCATGTTGGGAAGCGCCAGAACCTGGGTTCGCACGTTCTCGAAGACCGGCTCGGGGTATACCAGCAGGCAGCGCTCTTCGTCGGCATTGGCAGTAAGCACGATGCGACCACCGCACTCCTCCTGCAGTTCCTCACGCACACGGGCAGGAATCGCCAGGCGACCCTTCGCGTCCATATTGATTGCGTGACTGCCAAGAAAGTTGCTCATCGCTCAAGGTGCAGACCCTGCTGCCGCTCCTGCCTGTTATGTGACTTCCCGTGGAGGACTTTTACACCGTGACCCACTGGCCACCACTTTCATTCCACCAATAACCACTAAATTCCACTTTTTCCCACTCCTGCACACTATAGGAACACGACAACCACAATGCAAGCGGTTAAAAGGGGTCTCACATTACGAAAGTTTCTTTAATGACAAGGGGTTAGAGAAGAACAAAAAGGACATGTAGAAAGATACGGGGGAGAACTTCCTGCAAATCAAATGCCTGCAGAGACATTCGGAGAAAGTGAAAGAAGTCTAAGACTTTTTCGCTATAACAAAACCTGTCGTCAAACCACGCACTTCACAATCTGACAAGCAGGTATCAGTGGGGCGGGTAAAAAAAGAAAAAGGCGAGCTCGCCGATAAGCCGGGTTCTGTCGTGGACAGTCATTCATCTAGGGCCTGCGTTGCCACAGGCCTCAAGCAACCTACCCGAGTCCAGCGCGGGCCACGCCATAGGACTCCTATTTGGTCTTGCTCCAGGTGGGGTTTACCATCGCCGCGGTCTGTTGCCAGCCACGCGGTGCGCTCTTACCGCACCATTTCACCCTTACCGGCGCCCAAAGGCGCTTAGGCGGTATACTTTCTGTTGCACTTTCCGTCGGCTCACGCCGCCCAGGCGTTACCTGGCACCTTGCCCTGCGGAGCCCGGACTTTCCTCCCCCGGCGTAACCGGCGGCGACTGTCTGGCGAGCTCAGGCGAGACCATACCCCCGCACCGCGGCAGGCGCAAGGCATTTATCAGGATTCGCGGAGTGCCAGGGCACGCTGATAGAGCTCATTGCGGGAGCGCCCTGTCAGCTCGGCGGCAATCTTTGCCGCCTTCTTTACCGGCAGCTCGGGCAAAAGCAGCGAGAGCACCTGATCGGCATCGACAGCAACACCTTCCTCCGGCCCCAACGGCGCCCCCGCCACCATCACCACATACTCACCCTTGCCGGCATTGGCATCACCTTCCAGTTGGGCCAGTACGTCGGATGCCGTCCCTGAATAGAACGTCTCAAAGGTCTTGGTCAGCTCCCGGGCCAGCACCACTTCCCGCTCGTTACCGAACACACTGACCACATCGCCAACCATTCCCTGAATTCGGCGCGGCGACTCGTAGAATATGAGCGTCGCTGTTTCCCGGGCCAGCGCCGTTAACGCCTTGCGGCGACCAACGGCCTTTGCGGGCAGAAAGCCCTCGAACAGAAACCGGTCGGTGGGCAAGCCGGCGGCGCTGAGCGCCGCCACCATGGCACAGGCACCGGGCACCGGCGTGACAATAATGCCCCGCTGCCTGGCGGCCTTCACCAGCACATAACCCGGGTCGGAGATCAGCGGCGTACCGGCATCGGAAATCAGAGCCACTGACTCCCCCCGCTCAATACGATCCAGCAACGCTGACGCACGCTCTCTTTCATTATGGTCATGCAACGCCCACATAGGCTTGCTCAGGCCGAGATGCTGCAGGAGGCGACCACTGTGCCGCGTATCTTCCGCCGCCACCAGGTCGACCCTTCCCAGTACCTGCTCAGCACGACGGGAGAGATCATCGAGATTGCCAATCGGTGTGGCAACGATGAAGAGTGTTCCGGCAGCCATTGCCGAGGTGTTATCTGATCCCAACCCGAAATCCCCGCTACGAACCTGTGAAATAGCCGCCAAGCTGGTAAACTTGCAGCCCCTGACACCATTTGGGGAGCCTCTGCGTCAGTCCTGATCACCGCCTGGACACCAGGCATCGCCCGGAGTGATCCAGAGCTCCCTTACAGAGAGACACTATGCCGGCCCTGTGCCGGTACCTCAAGGAGCCTTGCCTGTTATGCGTTGTCACCTGCCAAACCTGCGGCACATTGCCATGGCATCTACGCTGATCGCCCTGCTGGCCAGCGGCTGTACCCCGATCCAACTGCAGAACAACGCCATCCAGTCTGCGGCCGACGCCCTGTCAGCGGCGGAAGAGCTTTCAGCTGGCCTGGAGAGTCAACGCTTCCTGCTGCGCTCCGCTGCGACTTTCCAGGAAAATGGCCAGGATCGCTATGCCCGGGACATACTCCGTAGCGACGCTTTCAACCAGCCGGCAGAGGAAATCAACAACCAGTACCTGCTGCTTGGCATGAAGAGCGCCGTTGCACTGGAAGATGCGGACTGGGCCATCAAACTGGCTGCGGCCATACCCACGTCCCAGTATCAGCAGTATCCGGAAGATCTGCAGGCCAGAGCCGCCCAGCTTCAGGAGCAGACCTACAGGCTGGCCAATACGCCCCTGAAGCTGGCCCAGTTCCTGATGGGCGTGCAACCGGAACTGCTTGAATACGATCGGCAACAGCTGAACGATGGTATCTGGCAGGCACTGAAGGAAACGCCGGACGCCGCCCTTGAGAAAGCCGCCACCTCGGCTATCGGCCTTGAAAACCAGGGGTGGTATGAGTTGGCTGCCACCTTGCGCCAACCAGGCATGAGCCTTGAAGCTCAGGGCAATGCGGTGCGTAACTGGCGCTTCAACTGGATCGGGCATCCGGGGACCGAAGCCGTGCCAAGTGAACTGGCCCTGCTGACCCGGGTTCTGGAGGAACGCCCGGAGCGTATCACCCTGGCGCTGCCCCTGTCGGGGCCACTCTCCGCCGCTGGCAACATGGTCCGCGAAGGCTTCCTGGCGGCCTACTACGCCGACGGCCAGGAAGCTGAAACCATGCAGCCCCCCGAGTCAGACTCTGCTGATAATCAGAGCGTCGCTGCCGAACCACCAAAGCAGGCCGTTCGGTCCAGCACCACCATTTCCATCGTCGATACCAATGGTCGCAGCTTCGAGGAGATGATGCCGGAAATCCTGGCTAACAACCCGGACCTGATCGTAGGCCCGCTGGCCAAGGAGGAGGTAGCTGCTCTTGCCAGTCGCAACGACCTTCCGGTTCCCGTGCTCGCCCTGAACTATGCGCCGAAACAGCAACAACCGGCGCCAGCCAAGCTGTTCCAGTTCGGCCTGTCTGTTGAGGATGAAGCCCGACAGATCGCTGAACGCATTGTCGAGGAAGGACTCTCCCAGGCCCTGGTGCTGATCCCCCGGGGGGATTGGGGCGACCGCATCGCAAACGCCCTGGAAGAACGGATGGGCGAACTCGGCGGCATCATCCTGGATATGGAACGCTACGCCGAAGAGGACAACTTCCGCGATGTCAGCGCCGAACTGCTGGGCATTAATGTCAGCCGTGAGCGGGCCATCGAGCTTGAGCGGACCATGGGCCTGAATGTGGAATTCGAACCCAGGCGCCGGCAGGATGCGGAAGCCATCGTCATGGTCGCGGAGCCGATGATTGCTCGGCAATTCAAACCGCTGTTTTCCTTCTATTATGCCAATGATGTCCCGGTGTTCTCGCCTTCCATCATTTATGGCGGACGTCCGGCTCCCTCCCGGGACAGGGACGTGAACGGCGTCTATTTCACGGACCTGCCCTGGATTCTGGACCGCGAACCAGAGTTCCGCCAAAAAGCCTACGACGAATTCGAGAACCTTGACGGCCCCCTGGGGCGCCTGTTCGCCATGGGTGCGGATGCCTGGACCCTTAGCATCAACCTGCCGCTGATGCAGCAGATGAATGACCACCGGGTACCCGGCCACACAGGCGACCTGTGGCTGGACGCCAATAACCGGGTTCACCGCACCCAGATGTGGGGGATGTTCGAGGAAGGCGTTCCGGTCATTGCCTCTGAAGACGATGGAGAGACCACGGAAACCGATCAGGAGGAAGCGTCGGAAGACGTCATTAACTGACATGACCGCCAGGGAAGGCAAAACTCAAGGGTCCGGAGCGGCCGCCACCCGCAAGCAACAGGGCGACCACGCTGAAGGCGTAGCGGCCCGTTACCTGGCCAGCCAGGGCGTTACCATCATCGAACGCAATGTCTTCAGTCGTGGTGGCGAAATCGACCTTATCGGCCGGGATGGCCGGACGCTGGTATTCTTCGAGGTAAGGTACCGGAAACAGGGCGGACTGACGGATGGCGCCGGCTCCATCAGCTGGCGAAAGCAGCAGCGGGTAATCAGGGCCGCCTCCTGGTATCTGCACCGCCATGGGCTCTGGAACCAGGACTGCAGGATTGACGTTATCGCCATAGCACCAGGCGATACCCACAAGTACAGGATCCGCTGGATCAGGAATGCCATTCAAGCCGAGTAATGGAACCACCAAGCCATGAACAGCACTGAAGACACGGTCAGCCAGTGGTTTGCCGACCACATGGAGCAAACAGCGATGGCCGGCAGCCAGGTAGCGCCGCTCATCCCAGAAGTCGCCGACGCCCTGGTAAACACATTACTTGGCGATGGTAAAATCCTGGCTTGCGCCAACGGCAACGCCAACACCATTGCCCAGTATTTCTGTACCGCACTGCTGGGGAGACTCAGCCAGGACAGACCCGGGCTCCCTGCGATAAATCTGGGCGCTGACGCCACCACCTATTCCGCCATCTGCCGGGATAACCGGTTCAACGAGACCTTCGCCCGCCAGGTAACCGCCATCGGAAAGCCTGGCGATACCCTGATGGTATTCGTGGACGACGGCCACAAGGCCAACCTGATCCAGGCCATTCTGGCGGCCCATGAGCGGGATATCGGAGTCATTGTCATCAGCGCCAGGGAAAAAACCGACATCAGCTCATTGCTACAGTCACAAGACCTTGAGATCACACTGAACGACCTGGAACCCGTGACGGCAACGCCCATCATGATGCTGATCACCAGTGCGCTGTGTCGGTTGGTGGAACAGAACCTGTTTGGTGGCTAATGTGGAAAGGAAATGAGGCAATGCTGGCCATAAAACCCTGACCAGCATTGAATAACGGTTACTTTACAACCTTGAGACTGGGACGGCCGCTGGGACGACCTGATTCATCTTTTGACTCCCGACCAGGCTCGCCGGGCTTGGGCTTGCTACCTTCCGGGTCCGGGGACCCTGGCTCACTTCCGAATACCATCCCCTCTCCGTTTTCGCGCGCATAGATCGCCATGACCGCTTGCAGAGGGATATAAACCTGCATCGGCACCCCTCCGAAGCGAGCACTGAACTCCAGCGCATGGTCGCCGATCGCAAGGGCCTTTACCGCAGACGGACTGATATTGAGCACAATCTGCCCGTTGGCGACGTGGTCCGCGGGAACCTGAACATCCTGGATACTGGCATCCACCACAATGTGAGGCGTGCAGTGGTTGTCCAGAATCCAGTCGTTAAAGGCCCGGACCAGATAGGGACGGCTGGACGTCATGGTCACCTTGTGTTCAGACACGTTGCTCTCCCGGCACTCAGGGCTGCGCCGTCCGAGCGGCGCACCCGTCAGTTAACTGCGAATATCTTCTTCCAGGTCGGACAGGCTTGCCTTGAATCCTTCGCGACCGAAGATGCGCTCCATGTACTTGGTTATCGGCTTTGCCTGCTTGGCATCCAGCTCAATACCAAGTGATGGCAGACGCCAGAGAATAGGCGCGATACAACAGTCGACGATGGTGAACTCCTCAGAGAGGAAGAACGGCATCTCACCAAACAGGGGGACGGTGGCCTGCAGGCTCTCCCTGAGCTCCTTCCGGGCCGGCTCGGAGGACTTTGCGGAGGGGTCCTCCAGAATCTGATCCACCAGGCCGCACCAGTCCTTCTGGATACGATGAATCATCAGGCGGCTATTCGCCCGCGCGACCGGATACACCGGCAGCAGCGGAGGATGAGGAAACCGCTCATCCAGGTACTCCATCATGATGTTGGGTTCGTAGAGCACCAGATCCCGATCCACCAGGGTCGGCAGGGCATTGTACGGATTCAGGTCCGCAAGTTCTGACGGCGGATTGTCCGGATCAACATCCACAACGTCGACGGTAACACCCTTTTCCGCAAGCACAATACGAACCCGATGGCTGTAATGGCTGGAAGGGTCCGAGAAAAACGTCATTGATGACCTCTTGGTCACAACGCCCATAGAACGACTCCAAGATAATAAGACAGATAGCTACTGCTGAACGCAAAAAACCAGCGGGCCATACGAGAGGCCCGCTGGATCTTGCCGCATCAATTATACGCTAAAACGTCAGTGCACGTCTTTCCAGTACTCACGGTTCAGCAGATAGGCAAAGATGAAGAACACCGCGACAAAAATCAGAACCAGAATGCCCAGGCGCTCACGCTCCACCTTGACCGGATCCCCCATGTAGGAAAGGAAATTGGTCAGGTCGTACATGGCACGGTCGAATTCCGCCGGCTCCATGGAACCTTCGACAGCCCACTCCTCACAGATATCTGTGCCACGAACATTGCCACTGAGCGGGTCT
Organism: Marinobacter lacisalsi; assembly: GCF_042651045.1. Lineage (NCBI taxonomy): Bacteria > Pseudomonadati > Pseudomonadota > Gammaproteobacteria > Pseudomonadales > Marinobacteraceae > Marinobacter > Marinobacter lacisalsi. The sequence continues at coordinate 9,317 of NZ_JBHSDI010000013.1, read as the reverse complement.
ACGCTGGGGTTCGTACCGATCTTGGGAGGAACGGCGCACAGTCCCTGCAGATCGACGAGCGCGTGAGGCATGCCAACATTGCCGAACACGGCATTATTGACGCCCAGGGGGCGACTCTCATCCTTATAGAAGGCCCGGAAGTAGGAGTACAGCCAGTCTTCCCCGCGCACACGGGATACCAGTGTCAGATCCGGCGGCGCATTACCAAACCAGTCAGCGGCCTGGTCCTTGTCCATGCCGATTCCCATCAACTCACCAATCTTGGCGCCGGTGAAAATCAGGTTCTCCTTGAACAACTCTGGCGGAATATCCAGATCGTCAGCCACCCGTTTGTAACGGGCGTACTCAAGCGAGTGGCAACCGGCACAATAGTTCATGAAGGTGGCCGCACCACGCTGGAGAGACGCGTCGTTGGTGTGGTCTGCCTCTATACTATCCAGATGAACACTGGAACCTGCTGCCAGCGACAGGGCCGGCAGGACCGCAATGAAAAGACCCAGAATCAGTTTTTTCATCCTGTCACCCTCTCTGGTACTGGCTTGGTTTTTTCCATGCGTGTATAGAACGGCATGAGAATGAAGTACAGGAAGTAGAACGTGGTCAGAATCTGAGCAACCGTGGTTCTTCCTGCGGTTGCAGGAACAATACCGAGATAACCCAGGACCACAAAACTCACCGCGAAGATTGCGAGCGCGATCTTGCTCAGCCAACCCTTGTAGCGAATGGAGCGCACAGGACTACGGTCCAGCCATGGAAGCACGAACAGGATCGCAATAGCGGCGCCCATTACCACCACGCCCCAGAACTTGGCGTCGAGGCCGAACAGGTCAACGGTCACCGCCCGCAACATGGCGTAGAAGGGCGTAAAATACCAGACCGGTGCTATATGATTCGGTGTCTTCAGGGGATTCGCCGGCTCAAAGTTGGGCTTTTCGAGGAACAGCCCCCCCATTTCCGGGAAGAAGAACAGAACCACGAAGAACACAAAGAAGAATACGGCAACGCCCATCAGGTCGTGAACGGTGTAATAAGGATGGAACGGGATACCATCTTTGGGAACGCCGTTTTCGTCCTTGTTCTTCTTGATATCAATGCCGTCGGGGTTGTTGGAGCCCACTTCGTGAAGCGCCAGGATATGCAGCACCACCAGACCAAGCAGAACGATTGGCAGAGCGACCACGTGGAGTGCAAAGAAGCGGTTCAGGGTAATACCGGAGATCAGGTAGTCACCACGAATCCACAGGGACAGGTCATCACCAATAACCGGGATGGCACCAAACAGGTTAACGATAACCTGAGCCCCCCAGTAGGACATCTGCCCCCAGGGCAGCAGGTAACCCATGAAAGCTTCTGCCATCAGCACCAGGTAGATCAGCATGCCGAAGATCCAGATCAGCTCGCGGGGCTTCTGGTAGGAACCGTACATCAACCCACGGAACATGTGGAGATAGACCACCACGAAGAAGGCAGAGGCACCGGTGGAGTGCAGGTACCTCAGCAGCCAACCCCACTCCACATCACGCATGATGTACTCGACGGAGGCAAAGGCGCCTTCCGCCGAGGGGTTATAGCTCATGGTGAGCCAGATACCGGTCACCAGCTGGTTGACCAGCACGAGCATGGCCAGAGACCCGAAGAAATACCAGATATTGAAATTCTTGGGCGCGTAGTATTTCGCCAGATGCTTGTTCCATGCATCGACAATCGGCAGACGTTCATCAACCCAGTTGATCAGCTTGTTCATTACGCAGCCCCCTCAGGATCCAGACCAACGGTCAAGGTAAACTCATCGTCGTAACGATGGGGCGGTATCTCCAGGTTGGTCGGTGCCGGCTGATTCGGGAAGACCCGACCAGCAAGATCATACTTGGAACCGTGACAGGCGCAATAGTAACCGCCCAGCCAGTCTTCGCCCAGATCCGCCGGACCAACTTCCGGGCGATACTGGGGCGAACACCCCAGGTGCGTGCAGATACCGATCAAAACCGAGTAACCTTCCTTCAGTGTTCGCAGCTCACCGTCGATATACTCCGGCTGGGAGGCCTCCTCGGACAGGGGATCCTTGACCCGGTCGTTCATCTCCTGAATCCGCTCGGACATCTCGTCAGTGCGGCGGACAACCCACACTGGCTTGCCTCGCCACTCGACCGTCATTTGCTGACCCGGCTCGAGCTTGCTGACATTGACGGTGACCGGCGCGCCTGCTGCTTCCGCCTTGGCACTGGGATTCCAGGATGCCACAAAAGGTACAGCCGCACCGACGACGCCGACACCCCCAACCACGGAAGTTGCGCCTATCAGAAACCGGCGTCGGCCCTGGCTAACGTCGCCATTATTCATTATGGTTTTCTCCCATCAGGCAATGCGATTACCGCCTTTGAGGCCGCTCACACATTGAAAAGGACTTCACAACCCAAGATTATAAGCGCACAAATGGTAATGAAATTGCCAGCACCTTACAAGCGCGAAACCCGCCAAGAACCCCGAAACCATGCCACAGATCAACTCTGTACAGGCATCGAACGGACAATAAAAAACCCGGCACAAAGCCGGGTTCTTCTGCCAAATCCGGAACCGGATTTAACGCTTGGAGTACTGAGGACGCTTACGCGCCTTACGCAGACCAACCTTCTTGCGCTCGACCTGACGGGCATCACGGGTAACGTAACCCGCCTTGCGCAGCGCCGGACGCAACGTCTCGTCGTAATCCATCAATGCACGAGTCAGACCGTGACGAATCGCCCCCGCCTGACCACTGGTGCCGCCGCCGGCAACGGTGATCTGGATGTCAAAGCGATCAGCGGACTCGGCCACAACCAGAGGCTGGCGAACGATCATCCGCAGAGTTTCACGACCGAAGAACTGCTCAATGGTACGACCATTGATTGTAATGTTACCGCTTCCCGGCTTGATAAAGACGCGAGCCGTGGAGTTCTTGCGGCGACCAGTACCGTAATTTTGTGTTACAGACATATCCGCCTTCCGTTAAATGTCGAGTTCTTTGGGCTGCTGGGCTGCATGAGGATGCTCATCACCAGCATAGACTTTCAGCTTCTTGAACATGGCGCGACCGAGGGGACCCTTCGGCAGCATACCCTTCACAGACTTCTGAATGATCTGCTCGGGAGCCTTGTCAATCAGCTTCTCGAAGTTGATGGACTTGATACCACCGGGGAAGCCGGTATGGCTGTAGTACATCTTGGCATGAGCCTTCTTGCCACTCACCCGCACCTGGCCGGCATTGATCACCACGATGTAATCGCCAGTGTCGACATGAGGGGTGTACTCAGGCTTATGCTTGCCCCGCAGACGACGGGCGATCTCGGTTGACAGACGACCCAGCGTCTTGCCGGCTGCGTCTACAACGTACCAGTCACGCGTTACGGTTTCTGGTTTCGCACTCAGAGTCTTCATTGAATCCGCCTTGAACGCTACAAAAAATAAACGTTGAAAAACCTCCATGCCGACGCTGTGGGAGTGACGCCAGGCGAGGTTTTATACCTGTTGGCCGGAAAGCCTCAAAAAGCTACCGGCCGGGACAATGTCGTTCGGGGCTGAGCCGACATTGTCGCCATGAAAAGCCAGGGCGCGGATTATATACAAACCCGCGGCCGATTCCAAGTAATTAACCGTCCGCATCAATCAACCGGCCAGCGATACAGGCGGTGGACATTGCGCTTCAGGGCCGCCGCCAGTTCGGCTTGACCCGACTCAAGCAACTCCGCAAGTGAGGTCAGTATTTGCCGAAGGTTCGCAGGCTCGTTCTCGCCCTTGGCAACGCCCGCAGGGGCCATGTCCGGGGCATCGGTTTCCAGCACCAGATGGTCCACCGGTAACCGCGCCACGGCGCTGCGGGTTTTTCGGGCGCGGTCGTGCGTGATCACGCCCCCGATACCCAGAAAACAGCCCAGCTCGACCAGGGCGCGGCCCTGTTCATAGCTGCCGGAAAAACCATGAACCAGCACCGGCATGCCTGGTCGCTTACGCCGCAGCACGCCGATGACTTCATCATGGGTGCGCACGGAATGGATGATCAGAGGCAGGTCGAGTTCGACAGCCATGTCCACCTGGGCCTCGAACCAGGGCATCTGACGCTCCAGGCTTCCGTGGAGTCGGTCCAGGCCGCATTCGCCGACCGCAACACACTTCGGCCCTGATTGCCTTAACCGGCGTTTCAGCTCCGTGAGCGCCCCCTCATCATGTTCATCCACATACCAGGGGTGAATCCCCAGGCAATACCACCAGTGCTCGCATTCGGACGCCACACGGATCACACGATCCCAGTCTTGCTGACGAACCCCGGGGATAACCAGGCGCTCGACACCCACTTGCCTGGCCCGACTCCAGATCTCGCCCCGACTCCCCTCAAAACCGGCAAAGTCAAAATGGCAATGAGCATCAACCAGGCGCACGCTATCTTCCCCCTTGCGGTATCGCAGGCGTCAGTGTTCCCGGGTCTTGTGGAACAGGATATCCGGATGGCGCTCTTGCGCCAGCTGAAGATTGACCATGGTGGGCGCAATATAGGCCAGCCGGTCACCCCCGTCCAGCGCCAGGTTGTCATTGGCCTTACGCTCGAACTCGTCCAGCTTGCGCGGGTCATCAGAGGTAACCCAGCGGGCGGTAGCGACATTGATGGGTTCGTAGACAGCGTCGACCTTGTATTCGCTCTTCAGGCGGGCGACCACCACATCGAACTGCAACACACCCACCGCGCCAACAATCAGATCATTGTTCCGCAGTGGACGGAAAAGCTGCACAGCACCCTCTTCCGAAAGCTGTATCAGCCCCTTCTGAAGCTGCTTGGTCTTGAGCGGATCCTTCAGGCGAATGCGGCGGAACAGCTCGGGCGCGAAGTTGGGAATACCGGTAAACTTCATGCTTTCGCCAGAGGTGAAGGTATCACCCAGTTGAATGGTGCCATGGTTGTGCAGACCGATAATATCGCCCGCAAACGCCTCGTCTGCATGTTCCCGGTCACCAGCCATGAACGTCAGCGCATCGGAAAAACGCACCTCCTTGCCAATGCGTACGTGGCGTGCCTTCATACCCTGCTGGTACTTGCCGGATACGATACGCATGAACGCAACCCGGTCGCGATGCTGCGGGTCCATGTTCGCCTGGATCTTGAATACGAAACCGGAAAATCCGTCTTCCGTCGGCTGCACGGTCCGGGTGTCGGTTTCCCTCGGCAACGGCGATGGCGCCCACTCCACCAGGCCATCAAGCATATGATCGACGCCGAAGTTGCCCAGGGCCGTACCGAAGAACACCGGGGTCAGCTCACCAGCCATAAACAGCTCATGATCGAACTCGTTGGATGCCCCCTTGACCAGATCGATCTCATCACGGAGCTCAGCGGCATAGCCACCCAACACCTTATCCAGCTCTGGGTTGTCCAGCCCGGCAATCACCTGTGTGTCCTGGATGGTATGCCCCTGCCCGGTGCGGTACAGGACCACCTCATCCCGCAGTAGGTGGTAGACCCCCTTGAAACTCTTGCCCATACCGATGGGCCAGGTAACCGGTGCGCAAGCGATCTTGAGCACGTCTTCCACTTCGTCCATGAGTTCCACCGGGTCACGGGTATCCCGGTCCAGCTTGTTCATGAAGGTGAGTATGGGTGTGTCCCGCAGGCGCGTAACCTCCATCAGTTTGATGGTTCGCTCCTCGACGCCCTTGGCTGCATCGATCACCATCAGGCAGGAGTCCACTGCCGTCAGCGTGCGGTAGGTATCCTCGGAAAAGTCCGCGTGGCCTGGCGTGTCCAGAAGGTTGACCAGCCGTCCGCCGTAGGGGAACTGCATGACCGACGTGGTCACTGAAATGCCCCGCTCTTTTTCCATTTCCATCCAGTCGGACTTGGCATGCTGGCCCGATTTCTTGCCCTTGACGGTGCCCGCCTTCTGAATGGCCTGTCCGAACAAAAGAACCTTTTCGGTAATGGTCGTCTTACCGGCGTCCGGGTGGGAAATAATGGCAAAGGTGCGCCGGTTGGATACTTCTTTGGCAATCTTACTATCGGACATAGCCTCACACTTGCATTAACAGGACATTCTGGAAAGGAGACCGGGCAATTCCGGCACTGATCAAAAGGTGCGCATTCTCACCCATTGCACGGCAGGATACAAACACCTCATGGGTCTGGACCCGTCGCCCCGAACTCCAGGATCATCACCAGGGCATCCTCACGGGTAGCGCCGTCCGGATAGTAGCCCGGCCGTTCGCCAACCACTGCAAACCCCTCGGATTCGTAAAGCTTACGGGCCACGTGGTTGCTGGCACGCACCTCCAGCACCACACGATGCATACCCTGCATCACGGCCGCCCTCAACAACGCCCGCAGCAATTGGCGCGCCAGCCCGCGACCACGGCTGGCCGGGCGCAGGCACAGGTTCAACAGATGGGCTTCATCGTAGAGAGCGGCCAACACCCCATAGCCTGCCATCTGACCACACTGCTCGACGCCCAGCACCGTGTATTCCGATCGGAAGCTGTCACGGAAGACCCCTTCGCTCCAGGGGTGCGAGTATCCAAGCCGCTCGATTTCCAGAATCTCGGGGATATCCGGCTCAGCCAGAGCCCGCAGCCCCTGGCCCATTTCAACAACCCGGTGCAGGATGTCGTGCGGACCAGAAGACATCATGACCGCCCGGCTTTCTGCAACGCCTGCCAGAGCGCATGTTTTGCGCCGGGATCCGACGACAGCGCGACCAGCCCCCCTGGGAAAGACACCGTCGCCTCACCAAGCGGGGCGATCACATCCTGCCACAACGACGACCTGCCAGAGGCCGACTCCTCCGGTTCCAGCCCCAGCCACAGCTGCTTTGGCCGGCTTGTGGCTTCCGCCATCGCCGATACCACTTCCGCCGCTCCCCTAGCGTCATTCCCGGGCACCCCTGGGTTACTGAAAACCGGCCAGCGCAATACCTCTGTACTGACGATGTTATCGCCCAATGCTTTTAATATATTGACCGCAAGCCGGTCTTCAAGTCCGCGACTGGCGGTGTCAGGACAGCTGCTGACCAATAGCCATTGCTCTCCGATCCAGAAACGCCACTGGAATGCGATGGCTTTTCCGGCCAGGGTGTCATCCACCGGCTCAACCGGGACCCGCTCTGGTGTCGGTGCGACATCCGTCTCCGTTGGTGTACTCTGTGAGGATGCTCGAGTGGCCGCAGGCGTTCTGGCGGTGGTTGAGCGACCGCCGCCGGCAAAAACCTCTTCCCGGGCCGTTGGGTCAGGAGCTGCGTCGGTTTCTGATAACAACCCCTGCAGTCTGGCCAGGCCTTTACGTGAGGCCTCAGACACCGGTCGGGGACCCCGGGTAACGGGCGGGGCCTCCGCCGACCCGGTCCCGCTCTGCGTCTGCCCTGCCGGCTCGCCGAAATCGTAATCAGGACTGGGAGCCGCGCCGGGTAAGACTGATCGGGCGTACCAGAGCCTGACTCCAGCTACGCCCATGACAAACTGACGCTGGGCCTCGTTCATGTCATGCCCCTCAGACATCGGCTCCCTGCGGGTGTTGGCGCACGCCGCCCCGACTGATCAGGTTCAGGGCCTCGATATAGGCCTTGGCAGACGCAATGATGATGTCGGTATCGGATCCCACTCCGTTGACGATACGACCACCCCGCTCAAGCCGCACAGTGACCTCCCCCTGGGCGTCAGTGCCACTGGTAATGGCGTTGACCGAGTAAAGCTGAAGATTGCAACCGGAATCCACCAACGATTCAATAGCCTTGAATGTTGCGTCTACCGGTCCACTGCCTTCTGCTTCAACGGTATATTCCCTGTCATCCATTAAAAGGGTCACATTGGCCTTCGGAACAACTCCGGTTTCGGAACAGACCTGCATACAGACCAACCCGAAACGGCCATCCTCTTCTTTTTGTCGGGTATCGCTGGCAATAGCCTGCAGATCCTCGTCAAAAATCTCATGCTTCAGGTCCGCCAGAGCCTTGAATCGCGTGAAGGCTTCATTCAGCTCGGTCTCTGTGTCGAACTGAATGCCCAGCTCGAGCAGGCGGGAACGAAACGCGTTACGACCGGAGTGCTTACCGAGAACCAGGCTGTTCGTGTGCCAGCCCACATCCTGAGCCTGCATGATCTCGTAGGTTTCCCTATGCTTGAGCACCCCGTCCTGGTGGATCCCGGATTCGTGGGCAAACGCGTTGGCCCCAACAATGGCCTTGTTAGGCTGGACGGGAAAACCGGTGATGGTCGAAACCAGACGGGAGGCTGGCACGATGTGCCGGGTATCAATACGCGTATCCACCCGGAAATGATCCTGGCGGGTGCGAACCGCCATGACGATTTCCTCCAGGGAGGCGTTCCCCGCCCGTTCGCCCAGGCCGTTAATGGTGCACTCAACCTGCCGCGCCCCGTTTTCGACGGCGGCCAGGGAGTTCGCCACTGCCAGCCCGAGGTCATTGTGACAGTGAACGGAGAACACCGCCTTATCGGCGTTAGGCACCCGGTTCATGATCCTGGCAATGGTGTCGCCAAACTGCTCCGGTATGGCGTAGCCAACAGTGTCGGGGATGTTGATCGTACCGGCGCCGGCGGCTATCGCTGCTTCAATGATCCGGCAGAGGAAGTCGAGGTCCGAACGACCGGCATCCTCGCAGGAGAATTCCACATCATCCACGTGATTGCGGGCGCGTTTGACCGCACGAACCGCCTGCTCCACCACCTGGTCCGGCTCCATCATGAGCTTGTGTTTCATATGGATCGGAGAAGTCGCGATAAAGGTATGGATCCGTGGCCGCTCGGCGGGGCGAATCGCTTCCGCCGCCCGGTCAATGTCCCCGTCCACCGCCCTTGCCAGACTGCAGATCGTGGACTCGCGAACATTCTCGGCGATTCCCTTCACCGCCTCGAAATCGCCCTGGCTCGCAACCGCAAAGCCAGCCTCAATCACATCCACCCGCAACTTCTCCAGGGCCTTTGCGATTCGCAATTTCTCGGCGCGGGACATGGTTGCGCCAGGACTCTGTTCGCCATCCCGCAGGGTGGTATCGAAAATAACGAGATGTTCTTTGGACATGGGGACTCCGGTTGAGCGACTGCCTGCACTGTGCAGGGCGCCTTTGACGTTAAATCGTCAAAAGCCTTGCGAGGTTTTGTGATTCAGCTGGATAGTATAGCAGTGGGCTTGCCTGGCAGTTACCCCTTCCGCAGGCCATCGCAGGCCCATAATTCCCCTAACGAAAAAACCCCGGCAGCGCTAGCTGTCGGGGTTTTGGTATTAGGAGCCTGACGATGACCTACTCTCGCATGGGCAATGCCACACTACCATCGGCGCTGCTCTGTTT